>CAZPCO010000081.1:0-10452 GCA_964585025.1 uncultured bacterium
CGTAACAGAAATCGTTGCCGATAACGTTCAGTTTCTCGGTGGCGGCCGCGGCGATTCAGCCGAAGATGCCGGCAGCAATGATCCGGGCTTCAGCGCTGATTTCAGCGGTCCCATGGGTGGCGACGACGACGCAGTTCCGTTCTGAGAACGGGCATAACCAACAGCATTCCAACGGAGGAAAAAAATGGCTGAATTTAAAAGACATAGACACAGAAAAGTGTGTCATTTCTGCAAGGATAAAGTGACTTTCATCGACTATAAAGACGTTTCCCGCCTGAGAAGGTATATCAACGATCGCGGCAAAATCACCAGCCGCAGATCGACCGGCACCTGCACTGCCCATCAGAAGCATCTCACCACCGCTATCAAGCGTGCCCGCAACATGGCTCTGCTGCCATTCGCCAATGTCTGATAAATGAGCAATCCTAACGCCATAAGAACGCTGGGTTTGGCTGTCATGGTTATTATCACCATGGCGGGGCTGTTTGCCGCCTCCCAGTTGCCTCTTGTCGGCGCTTTGATGCTCTCGGTTGCCGCGATTCCTGCTTTTGTGATCATTCTGGCCTGGGGTGGCCTGTGGTTTCTGCTTTATTCAGCATTGACCCTGACCCTGACCAGCCTGATCGCCACCCCGACCACCGCTCTGACTCTGCTGCCGCTTGTTATCATGCCGGCCGCGTTTCTGCATGGTTCGGTAAAAGCTGGTCTGGCTCCTTTACAGGCCTTGTGTCTGGCATTGCTGTCGGCCACATTGTTCTCGACCGGAACCTGGGCTGTCGCCAATGGTGTCAGCCAGCAGGGTCTTCTGCCGGTTCGCGAGCAATTTGCCAGGCAGATTGCAGTCATTGAACAACAACTCGACAGAATTCAGGAAAAGGGTCAGGAAAGCCAGGAAGCGATCGATATGGCCCGCGAGAACCTTCGCGAAGTCTTCGATTACACTCTGCTGCTGATCCCTGCAACTTTCCTGTTCGTCTGGCATCTGCTGACGCTCGGCATTTTCTATGCCGGCGCGGTGCGATTGGCCCCAAAATTCGGTTTTCAGATCACAACGCTGCCGCCTTTCACTGAATGGCGCTTCGACTGGAATCTGATCTGGCTGTTCGTCGCCGGTTGGGCTTTCTACTATGCAGCCGGCCTTGCGGAAGGCATGCCGATGCAGGAATTCGCCCGCACTGCCGGAGCCAACTGCCTGGCTATCAGCAGTATTTTGTATTATATTGCCGGTCTGTCGCTGGTGTTCTTCATGTTCGAGAAATACAAGATCGGCGTGTTTGCCCGCATGGGTCTGACATGTCTGGCACTGGTTTTTACTCAGGCTGTCGTCTGGTTCGGCATCATCGATGTCTGGGCTGACTTCAGAACTCCAAAACCAGCGCTGTTCAAGTCGTCAGATGATTCTGATGACGATTTTTAACGATAATACCCCAGGAGGAAGATAATGGAAGTTCTCATGATCAATACCGTCCCCCGGGTTGGTAGAAAAGGCGAACTGAAAAAAGTTACCGAAGGTTTCGCCCGCAACTACCTGTTCCCGAGAAACTATGCTATTCCCGCTACTGAAGGCGCCAGAAAACACCTCAACCTCATGAAAAACTCATGGGAAAAACAGGCTGTGCGCGAAAAACAGGCTTTTATGGATATGGCCGCCAAAATCGAAGGCCTTACCCTCAAGCTTACCCGCAAAGCCGGCGACAAGGGCCGCCTGTTCGGCTCGGTCACCAGCAATGAACTTGCTGAAGAAATCAACAAACTGGCTCATGTCGATATCGACAAGAAACTGGTTGTTGCCGATCACATCAAGGAAGTCGGCGAACATGCCGTCACTATCCGCTTTACCGGCGAAGTGAAAGCCCACCTCAAAGTGGTAATCGTTCCCGAAGAAAAACAGCAGGACTGATCTGACTCTGAAAAAGGTAGTGAGCGGCTCTCTGCCGTTCACTACCTTTCTGTTATATCTTCATTGGAGAAATTAAGACAGAATAGTCGTTGATTGCAGCCCTTTTTCTAAAACGCCGCATTTTGTCATTGTGCAGCGGTAAAATGGAAAAAGCAGATGGGAACGAAGGAGAACCGCGATGTCAGACGTTTTTCACAAGGTGCCGCCTCATAATCTCGAAGCCGAACAGGGTGTTCTCGGATCGATGATGCTCAGCGAGGATGCCGTAGCGACTGCCCTTGAGATCGTCGAGTCTGTAGATTTTTATCAGACTGCTCATCGCCACATTTTTCAGGCGCTGCTCGATCTGTTCAATGCCCAGCGCCCATGTGACCTCATCACTTTACAGGAAGAACTTCGCAGCAAGGAACGTCTCGCCGAAGTTGGCGGCGTCAGCTATCTTTCACAGCTTCTCAACGTGGTGCCGACTTCACGCAATGCCGAACATTACGCGCATATCGTCAAGGAAAAGTCGATGCTGCGCAATCTAATTACCGTTTCGGGCGAGATCATGACCAATTCTTATGATCCGCAGGCCCAGGCAAGTCTTGTTCTGAGTCAGGCCGAACAGCAGGTAATGCGACTCAGCCAGTTCCAGCGCACTCAGCCATACTATCGGGTTAAGGATCTGGTTAAGCCGACTTTCAGTCATCTCGAATCTCTTTATGAGAATAAGCAGGCGGTTACTGGTGTGCCAAGCGGCTTTACCAGACTGGATGAATATACTGCCGGTTTTCAGAAATCGGATCTGATAATCCTCGCAGCCCGTCCGTCGATGGGCAAAACCGCATTCTGTCTTAATATTGCTCAGAACGCCGCTTATCACGGCAATACCCCGGTAATGCTCTTTTCGCTGGAAATGTCGCACACCCAGCTGGTTACGCGTCTTCTTTGCGCCGAAGCCCGCATCGACGGTTCAAAAGTACGCCGCGGTTTTCTCGGTGATGAAGACTGGGTGAAGCTATCGCATGCCGCCGGCGCTCTTGAGCAGACGCCGATTCTTATCGACGACACCGCAAACGCCAGTCTGCTCGAGATTCGCAGCAAGGCCCGGCGTGCTTATGCCCAGGACAAAATCGGTATGATTATTATCGACTATCTGCAGCTCATCTCCTGGTCTGGCAGCGAAAAGCCCGAGAGTCGTCAGCAGGAAGTGTCGGCCATTTCCCGAAATTTGAAGGGTCTGGCAAGAGAATTGAATATTCCCGTGATTTGTCTATCGCAGTTGTCGCGTGCTGTCGAATCGCGCACCGATCGCCGTCCGGTTCTTTCCGATCTGCGCGAATCCGGCGCTATCGAGCAGGATGCCGACGTGGTGATGTTTCTTTACCGCGACTGGTATTACACGAAGAAGGAAGAAAGCAAAGGCAAGGGGGAGGTCATTATCGCCAAGCAGAGCAACGGCCCGGTTGGCAGTCTTGAGCTGGCCTTCAACGAGAATTTTGCCCGTTTCGATAACCTCGAAACCGTCTACACCGAATATTGATGCTTGAAGCAATCACAGGGTTCGACCGGCAGCTTTTCATGCTGTTCAATTCCGGATTGACCAGCGGCTTTCTTGACTGGTTCATGCCTTTCATCACCAATGCGCAAACCTGGATGCCGTTCGTTCTTCTGGTCTGGTTTATCATGATGGCGCGCGGTGGAAAACGCTTGCGGGTGCTCGCTCTGGCTCTTCTTCTCGCAGTTGGCTTTACCGATCTTTTTTGTGCCAGGGTTGTCAAGCCGATAGTTGGCCGAACCCGGCCCTGCTCGCTCGAACAGAATGAGGCATTCAGATGCCGGCTTCTGCTGCCGCTGAAAACCAGCAGATCGTTTCCATCGAATCACTCGGCCAATACTGCCGCTTTTGCGATGACGGCATTGGTCATCTGCGGGTTGCAGGCAGGTCTGCCGCTCGCGGTTCTGGCATTTCTGGTTGGCTGGTCGAGGGTTTATGTCGGGGTTCATTTTCCTTTTGACGTTGCCGCAGGCTGGTTGATCGGAGCGCTTATTGCCTGGATTGTAAGCCGTGCTGTGCTGAAATGGCTGCCGCCTGAAGCGCCTGCCGCACCACCTTCTTCCGCTGCAGAACAGCCATGAGTGTGCTGAAACCGGTTTTCTTTGAACCTCGGCCGGTGCAATGGTAAAATGTGCTCCAGTCGATCTTCCGGAGGCTTTTATGCGGTTGCTGATTCTCCTGGTTCTGGCGATTTCAGTCGCCATGCCTTTGTGTGCCTGCGATGTAAATCTCTTCGCAATTATTGCCGGCACCACCAAACAGGACGCTTTCAACGAGTCGGTAACCAATGTTGCCCGCACCGTAAAAGAGCTGGGCGACGGGTATCTCGACGAAAGAATTGCAGATAAGCTTCTGGTGAATTTTATGAACAGCTGGGTCGACTTTTCCAGTTCTTTCAGCCAGTACCCACCAGACTGGGGCAGGAATGATCCTGAATGGCAGGCGAAATTCAGTGAACTCGGCCGCATTATCGGTGAAATAAGGCGGAGGCAGGTGTCAGATAAACCAGGCGCTCACGAAGAGATGCTCAAGTTTTCGCGCCGTCTTTCATGGCTGTATGAATATATGCCGATGAGCGGCCGCGAACGTCTGTTGCTTGAATTTACGCGCTGTTTCGACCATCTCTGGGAAGCCTTTTTCGCTCAGAACCTCGATGCGCTCAAAAGCAATGCAACAGAGATGATCGACATGTGCTCGCGATTGAACAGTATGGTGTCTGCCGAAGATCGGGAGAAACCACAGAATATAAGCAGCTGGGCGGCCCAGATTCGTGACCTTGCTGAAAATCCTGATGTGTTCAAAAAATCGACTCTGCGTATGACTCTGTCACTTTCAGAAGCAGAATTTATCAATCTGAACAAAAGGCTATCGGCGGCTCTCAAACCGATAAACCATGACAATGCGAATCCTGCAGATCATTAACGCTCTCACCATGGGTGGTGCTCAGTTTGTGGTGCTTGATCTGGCCCGCCGCGCCCGCAGCGAAGGCCACGAGGTCGAAATCGCCTGTTTCCGGGATGGGCCGATCGGAGCAATTTTGCGCCAGGAAGGTTTTCGGGTGCATCTGCTTGGTGAAAAGCTTCTCGATTTACCGGCTTTTGCACGTCTGACTCTGCTGTTAAGGCGTTTTTGTCCTGATATTGTCCATTCACACCTGTTTCGCGCCAGTTTCTGGGCCAGGCTGCTGCGTGCCATGTTTCCATCATTCAGGCTGGTCACTTCGGTGCATGGTTCAGAAACCGCGACTTATCACCGCCTGGAGAAGCTCCTGAGCAGGCTTTCCGATTATATCATTTTTCCGAGCCGATTTCTGCGTGACTGGTATCAGGAGCGTATTCGCAACCTTTCTCGTGAGGAAGGCAGAGTGATCTACCCAGGGGTTAACATCAGACCTCTCGATCAGCGTGTTCTTACCAAGGGGCTCGTACGAATTGGCACTTTGTCGCGTCTTCATCCGGTAAAAGGCATAGACAGACTTATTGAAGCCTGCGCCATGCTTAAAGCCTGGCAAATTCCGTTTCAGTTGTTGATCGGCGGAGAAGGCCGGCACAAGGAAGAATTGCAGAGCCTGGCTTCGCGTCTCGGCATCGAATCTGAGTGCAGCTTTGTCGGTCAGGTCAGCGATCAACGGGCTTTTCTCGATGGCCTGGATATTTTCGTGGCCCCATCGCGACAGGAAGCTTTTGGTATTCATGTCTGCGAAGCTATGGAACGCGCACTGCCCGTCGTTGGCGCTGCAGTTGGCGGTATTCCGGAACTTGTAGAGAATGGGCATACGGGTCTTCTCTTCGATCCTGAACGCAGTGACAGTCTCGTTGAGAGCCTGAAAAGACTGATTTTTGATCAGAATTTTGCGCGGCAAGCTGGTTTGATGGGGCGATGTCGAGTAGAGTCTTCTTTTAACCGCCAGATAGGCATTGAAAAGCATCTTGAGATATTTAAGATTCTGGTTACCCGGCCAAAGCATGTACATTTCGCAATTTCTTCAGGTGAGATGGGCGGCGGAGAACGTCTGGCGCTAGGGCTGATGCAGAGCCTGGATAATCTTGGCTGGCGGGTAACCGCCACCTGTGCCGGTTCGCCGTTGAGTCAGGCCCTTGCTTCGGCAGGAATCGAACATTCTGTTGCCGATATGAAGGCCGGTGGCTGGTTTTTTCTGATGCGACTCCTGCGTGATCTCATCTGTCTAAGACCGCGGATCATCAGTTCGCATCTGAATCGCGCCAGTCTGATGGCTGGTTTGCTTGGTAAAGTGACTCGAATTCCGGTGATTTCCCATGTGCATGGTCTGAACCAGAAAATTTATTACCAGTTCAGCACCCGTCAGATAGCAGTTTCCCAGGCTGTCGGCCGTCATCTTCTCGACCAGAGTCTCGACCCTGCCGGGCTGGAAATAGTCAGGAACTGCATTCCAAAAGCTGCTGTCGGCAGCCGGAAATTTTCACGGGCGCGTCTGCGTGTCGCCATAACTGCAAAGCTGCATGCCAACAAGGGGCATGCCTGGGCACTCGCAGCGATTGGTCGACAGGCCGGCCGTTGCGGTATCGAAAAAATTCATCTTCTTGGAGATGGCCCTGAGCGCCATAACCTCGAGGAGCTCTGTCGGCGACCTGAACTGGCTGATCTGGTGGTTTTTCATGGTTTTGTTCCAGACCCCGACCTTTTTTACCCGGATATCGATCTGATTCTGCTCCCTTCTCTCGGCGAAGGTATTCCGCTCAGTCTGCTTGAAGCCATGCGTTTTGGCATACCGGTAATTGCTACTGATATTGGTGGTATTCCGGAAATTATCGAACATGAGCGCAGCGGTCTGCTGGTAAAACCTCACGATGCTGAAGCATTGGCTGCCGCTTTTGCCGAGATCGCTAATCCGTCTGATTACGAGCGTTTAAGTCATGGTGCAGTTGAAAGATTCAGACAGGTAAACGATTACGACCAGATGGTTGCACAGTTCGTCGCGATTCTTGAGCGGGCTATAGGAGCGTGAAATGGCGGTTCCATTGCTCTTCGTCGCTCCTGTTTTCTATAAACGTCTGAAACAACGGCATCAGGCATTTGCAACAGGTCTGGCTGCCAAAGGTTTCGATGTTACTTTTCTTGAACCTTTGCAGAGCCCTGGCTGGTCTTTGCAGAGCGAACCGGCAGCTGATCATCTGCAGATAATCCGTCTGAAAATTCCGTTTCGGGCCGCTTCATTCCCGGGTTTGCAGATGATATGCGCGCGTCTGGCATACTCTCTTATTCTTAGAAAGCTGGGCCTGGTTTCACACCGCACTATTCTCTGGCTTGCCGAGCCTTCACTGGCGGCTTTTAGCCTTTTCAGCTGGCGTCGAATCGTTTATGATCGATGTGATCTGCACGGGGCATTCCCAGGGCAGCGCCGGCAGGCCTGGGCCAGGTATGAAAAGCTTCTGGCGGGGCGAGCTGATATTATCAGTGTTTCACACCCATTTCTGGCTGAGGGATTTACCGGGAGGTGTGTTTTAGCTCCCAACGCCTGTTCTGAAGAATTTATGATCGGCAGAGGCGTTGATTCAGAGATTAAATCCGCCTGCAGCCATCACCACGACTTTAATGGAAAGAATACTATCAGACTGGTTTCATCGGGGGCGCATTATGAATGGGTTGATTGCGACTGGCTCTGCATGCTCAGCGAGTTGCCTGCAGTAGAGCTGCATATTGCCGGTACTGGCCGCGGCGAGAGTTTCAACCGCCTGATTGGTCGCAGCAATGTCGTCTGGCATGGCCTGCTTGAGCGGCCGGCTCTGCAGGAGCTTCTGCAGAGCTGTAACATCGGCCTGATTCCTTTCAGAGATGTTGAACTGATTAAGGGTGTTGACCCGATCAAAGCATATGAATATGCTGCCTCCGGTCTGGAAATATGGGCTCCCGATCTGCAATCACTCAAAGCCAATCAGATGATCACCAGATTTGTCGGCGGGTCCGAATCGGCTGCTGCAGCTTTGCGGCAATTTATTGCCGGGCCGGTGCTTTTCACTGGCCAGGTTCCGATGTGGGAAGAAAGATTGCAGACAATTCTTGACAGAATGGCCTCTTTGCGGTCAGATTGACTTATGAAAATCTTGTTAACCGGCTTTTTTGGCGAAGGAAATCTCGGCGACGAAACGATTCTTCAGGCAATCTGCAGTTGCCTGCCGGCCGGGTGTTCAGCGATTGTAACCAGTGGTTCCCCGGTTCCTGGTCCAGCTGCACCTGTCAGGCGCCGGGGCATTTTATCCTGGCCGGCTTACCTGCAGGCTGCGGCATCGAGTCGTCACGCTGTTTTTTCGGGTGGCATTCTGCAGGACTGGTCATTTGAAGGTGTTACCTGGTTCGCTCTCAGACTCATGGCAGCTGCTGTCATGGGTTGCCGGGTTTCATTGTGGGGTGCCGGCATCGGGCCGCTTCGCAGTCTCTGGGCTCGTCATGTCGTCAAGCGTTCGCTGCGCCATGTTTCGGAGGCCTGGCTGCGCGACCCCGAATCGGTCAGGCTGTTCGACGAACTGGGGCCTGTTTCCGGGCGGTTTGGAGCCGACTGGTCGTGGCTGTTTCCGGTATTCTGGCAGGAAACCAGGGAAAACGCTCCTTTCGGTCTCAATCTGCGGCCATGGAAATCAGGCAACTTTGCTGAACTTCTCACCCACCAGCTGCGGCACAATGAACGACGTATCATCGGCCTTGCCGCTCGCCGTGACGATATCGGAGCAATCAGGTCACATGCTCCGGCGGCTGCTATAATCCGGCCGGCATCTTTCACCGAGTTCGCCAGCGCCTGTGGCAATCTGTCCTTCGGTCTTGCCATGCGATATCATGCTGGTCTTGCCATGTTGCGCGCCGGTCTGCCGGTTAAACTTGCGGCGTATGACAACAAAGTGGCCTGGCTTGCTGAAGATGCCGGGGTGCTCACTCTGCAGCAGAACCAGCTTACCGATTTCAGACGTGCCCGCCAGGGTTTCTGCGAAGAAAATTCCAGCCGGCTGCAATCGATGCGGCAGGCGTTTGTCGGGATGCTCACTGAATGAAATTTTTGTTTACCGGCTTATATGCTTTTCTTGCTGGTCTGGAAAGGCGATTTTTTTCTTTCTTTCGTTTTCTGTGCTATCGTCCGGCGGCACGGGTGGTCTCAGTCGGCAATCTCAGCATGGGCGGCACCGGAAAGACTCCAGTTCTTTTCGAGCTGCTTTCTGAGCTTTCCGGGTATCGTCTCTGTGTTCTGTCTCGCGGCTATCGCAGCCCCTGGGAACGCAGTTTCTATCATCTGCAGGGCTCCGGCCCGCACCCGGTCGAGCTTACCGATGAAGCACTGTTGCTCAATTCAAGATTTCCGCAGGTGCCGGTATTTCTCGGTAAAAATCGTCATCATGCCGCAATTATGGCAGAAAAACGCTGTAATCTACAGGTGATGCTGCTTGACGATGGCTTTCAATACCGTCGTCTTGCGAAAGATGTCGACCTGGTTCTTTTTGACGCTATGACTTCGCCCGAAGAAGCTCAGCTCATTCCCGCAGGCCGACTGCGCGAACCTGTCTGGCGGTTGCAGCAGGCGCAGGCCATTCTTCTTACCCGCTGTGAATCAGTGCAGCGGGAGGCTATGGAGGGTTGGCTTGGCTGGCTGGCGCAACAGGCGCCAAAGGTTCCGGTGATCCGGGTTCATACCGTATGTGAAGGCCTGTTCGACTGGCAGGGCCGGAAGCTTGCTACGGCCAGAATTACCGGCCCGGTTCTGGCTTTCTCGGCAATAGGTCGTCCGAGTGGGTTTTATAGCCAGCTTGACGGCCTGGGGCTGAAAATTGGCGACCGGGTCGAATTCAGAGACCATCACCGTTTCACCGAAGCGGAACTTTTCGATCTTGCCACCCGCGCCGGGAAAAGCGGCATGATCACCGTCTGCACTGAAAAGGATCGCTGTAAGATTCCAGAAAAATGGGCCGAAAAAATGCAGATTCATGTTCTCCGTATCCGGACAATCCCGGTTTCGGGGTTGACCTTCACCGCTGAACTTCAGCGCCACGGCATCTCTTTGATCTGATTCTTCGGCGGAGTTTACCAATAGCCCATATTGTGCCAATCGCTGGAGATTAAGCAACCCGGTTGATATGCCGGGCCGTTGAACCGACTGTGTTTTACATTGCAGGATACAGACAGTTAACCAGGGCAGGTTCAGATTTGCTTTTGGTCCGGTGTGATATCCTCTTGCTGTACAGGCAAAAAATAATTAGAATTGTAAGAATCAAGACGCGGAGAACAATATGAAAAATATTTTCAGGTCGGTTTTGTTGGTTGCCCTGATGCTTTGTCTGCTTGTTTCGGCAGTTTATGCCAGCACGCCTTATCGCCCGGTTCCCGATAACCGGAATCTGTCTGAGATTTTCGACAGTATCAAAATCGACGGGCGTTTTGGCCAAACCCGTGTTCGCCTGATCACTGCCAACGAAGAAGCCTGGTTTGTCCGCTGGAAAATGATCGAAGAAGCCCGCGACTCTATCGATTGCACCTACTATATTGTCGACAA
>CAZPCO010000082.1:0-8818 GCA_964585025.1 uncultured bacterium
TTCAATACTTTGCAACTATTCCAGGCGGGCCTCGAGAATGCTGTGAAGCGGCCAATGACATTTTTTGACCGGTAATTGCTGAGCTCTTTGTGGTTTCGTTGACAGCATCAGCCCGCGGTGCTAACATTCACAGGAAAAGAAATACAATACAGTGGAAAGGAATTTCGCATGTCGGAAATTTTCAGGATTCTGGCGATAAACCCGGGTTCAACTTCGAGCAAACTTGGTCTGTTCGAAAACGAAAAGCTGGTTGCCGAGAAGAAAATAGCTCATACAGCCGAAGAGCTGGCCAAGTATCACCATATCATGGATCAGGTACATTTTAGACGTGAAGCCATCGACAGTTTCATCACCGAAATGAAACTGACGCCGACAGTCCTGTCTGCCGTTGTCGGGCGGGGCGGGCTGCTAAAGCCTCTTAAAGGCGGCACATACAAAGTCAACCAGGCGATCATCGACGATCTGAAAGCATCCAGATATGGCGAACACGCCAGTAATCTCGGTGCCCTTCTTGCGCACAGTTATACAGAAGCGTTCGGGGTGCCCTCTTTCATAGTCGACCCGGTCATAGTCGACGAAATGCAGAACATAGCCCGTTATTCTGGTCTCAAGGAATTGCCGCGCCGCTGTGTCTGGCATGCGCTCAATATAACTGCAGTAACCAGACAGACCTGCAAAACTCTCGGTCTGGAAATTGACCGCGAAAACTTTGTTACCGCCCATATTGGTGGAGGCATTTCGGTTGCCGCAATCGAGAAGGGCCGCTGCATCGACGTCAGCAATGGCCTCGATGAAGGCCCCTTCACCCCGGAGCGGGCCGGTTCGCTGCCAACTCTCGAACTGGTTAAGCTTTGCTTCTCAGGCAAGTATACTGAGAAGGAAATCAACAAAATGCTCGTTGGCAAAGGCGGACTGGTTAATTACCTGGGCACCAGTTCGATTATCGATGTCGATATCATGGCTCAGGGCGGTGATACTAAAGCCGCTGAAGTATTTGAGGCCATGAGTTATCAGATCGCCAAAACCATCGGGTCTTACGTGGCCGTATTGAAAGGCAAAGTTACCAGAATCATCCTGACCGGCGGCGGTGCCAACAACAAATCACTGACCGCCAAAATCAGCGAATACGTCAAATGCTTCGCTCCAGTACACATCGTGCCGGGTGAAGACGAACTTTCGGCTCTGGCCCTGGGCGGGTTGAGAGTTCTGCGTGGCGAATGCCAGGCCGGCGAATACCACGCCTGATTTCTGCAGAAACGGAGACAACAGACAATGAACGAAAATTTTTTCAGCCGGCTGGTAGCAACTCTCGACAAAGGCAGAAAATGCCGGGTAGCAGTACCGCTTGCCAATGATGAGGCCTGTGCCTACGCCATCTGCCATGCCGTCAAAACAGGTATTCTCAGTGCAACCCTGATTGGTGACCCCGACCAGATTAAGTCTTTCTATGGTGATATCGCTGCGCATGAACACGTCAGCATCATCGATGAGCGCGATGAAAAGGCTGCCTGCGCCAAAGCGGTCAGCGAGGTTCGCGAAGGGCGCTGCGACATTCTCATGAAAGGCCTGGTCGCCACTTCCAGCCTGCTTAAGGCGGTTCTAAATTCAGCCACCGGCTTGCGCAAAAACCCGATCCTGTCGCATCTGACTTTCTTCGAACTGCCTGGCAGACCAGGCCTCAAAATTCTTACCGATGCGGCAATGTGTATCGCGCCTGATGCCGACACCCTGATAAAGGAAATTGAAAATGCCTGCGAGGCTTTTGCCGCCTTTGAAACCGGCAAACCCAAAGTAGCCCTGCTTGCCGCCAACGAAAAAGTCACCGAAAAGATGCCTTCGACGGTTCTAGCGGCGAATGTCGTCAATACATTGAAAGAACGCGGCAATCTCATCGTTGAGGGTCCGATTTCATTCGACCTGGCCGTAAGTGAAGAATCGGCACGAATCAAGAAGTATCACGGCAAAATACAGGGCGACGCTGATATCTTCGTCGTTCCACGCCTGGATACTGGCAATGCTTTCTATAAATCGCTGCAGTATTATATCAAAGCCTCGATGGGCGGCCTGCTCTATGGAGCACGTTGCCCGGTAGTTCTCACTTCAAGGGCCGATGACAACGCAACCAAGTTCAACTCGCTTCTGCTCGGTATAGCCATCTGGCAGAAATCTTTCAACCGCGGAACCATGCAGACAGGCAACTAGGCGTAACCAGCCAGGAAAGGATTTGCAGATGTCAGGTGCTGTCCATCGAAATGTCAACGCCACCGTCAGTTTCGCACATGGGCACATTCCCGAAGTGCTGAAGAAACTCGAGCGTTTTCTTGGAGTTGCTCTTTCATTGAGGTCTACAAGCGGTGAAGTAGTCTGTAAAACCGACTATTTTTACGGCCCGTGCAGTATCATACGCGGGACCGAGCGCGGCCGTATCCGTTGCAGAAAAACCTACAAGAATATCGAAGACCGCCTGCTGCGTCGAAAAACACCCTTCGTCAACGTCTGCTATGCCGGGTTTCTCATTTTCGCCGTTCCGCTCGAAGTACGGGGTGAGATGGTTGGAACTCTTCTTGGATCGCAGATTCTGCCAATCGACAAAGACCGGAACTTCGATGTAGAATCGCTGTTCGGGCATACAGCCGCAGCTCTGCAACTCACGAATACAGAAGATTTTTACCGTTCTTTTGCGCGGGTCAGAACTCTCAAACCCGATCTGCAGCGCATAAATTTCATGCAGTATCTCGAAGAAATCGGGCAACATTTTGTCAGTATGGCTTTTGCAGACAAAAGCTGGGAACTCTTTCTCAAAGAGATCCAGGCAAATACCCCGAACTTCGGAAGGCTCTGACAATGTTCAAGCTTTTCGCCAACGGTAGAGTTCTCAGAGCCGATTTTTCTCTGCAGCCGGCCAGCATTCTAGTTCAGGACGACATCATCTACGACATCCTGAATCCGGGGCAGATTCCATTAAAGCCCGTCGACAGCGAAATCGATCTTGAGGGTAAAATAGTATTTCCAGGATTGATCAACTCGCATGACCACCTGATCGACACCTGCTGGAAAGGTCTGGGAGAAGTGCCGGTAAACAACTGGCCCGCATGGGACACCAGCATGCGGCAAAGCCCTGAATATAGATTGCTGCAGAAACTTTCCGTCACCGATCTTTATGTGATCGGGATGTACAAAAATGTCGTTTCTGGCACCACCACAGTGGTAGATCATTTTCCCGCTGAAGTTTCCTCTACCTTTGCACGTCACGAGCTCGTCAGCCTGCTCGAACACTTTTATCTCGCCCATTCGGTTTCTGCGCATCAACTTCAATGGGGACGCAACATCCAGGAACAATTCAGCCAGGCCAGAGGGATTCTTCCCTTCATAATCCACATCGGCGAAGGCATCGACAAAGACTTTGCCGAAGAACTTGAAACCCTGAGCCGCCTTGGCGCCCTTGACCGAAATACGGTTCTCGTCAATGGCACTTTCCTTCAGGATGCTGACCTGCAGCTGATTGCAAACCGGGGAGCCTCGCTGGTCTGGCTTCCATGCTCATCTGAAAGAATATTCGGCAGGCAACCCGACATTGGCAGAATTCTCGATCTTGGTATCCAATTCTCCATCGGAACCGATTGTTCCTGCTCAGGGTCATCGAATCTTCTTGCCGATATGAAAATGGCTTTGAAATTTTCTCGTGATTACCTTGGCGGGCGCCTGACCGCTCAGAATATCTTTGAAATGGTCACCATCGAGGCGGCTAAAATTTTCGGCATCGAAAAGCAGGCGGGCGTCATCGAACCTGGAAAGCGTGCCGATTTTATTGTTTTCGAAGCCGATGATACCACTGACCTTTTTGAGCAATTCATAAAAAGCAGACCGGAACAATTCTCGATGGTGGTTCACAACGGCACCATGATCACCGGTAACGATGAATTCAGAAAAATCTCTTCAGTCGATTTCAGTCAGTATTCAGAAGTCAGATTGAATGGGGTTGCAAAGCTTCTTTACGGCAGGCCGATTCAGATGCTTGAGAGAATTCGCCACAAGCTCGATCGTGAAATCATTTTTCCGTTTTTCGACGTCACTTCAGAAGATTGATCTGCCAGTAATGACGGCGAGAATTCATCGAGCGTTGAAAACCGCAAATCTTGCTGTTATACTGATCGGGTGAATATTACTTTCAAAAACCCCGATATCAAATTCTACTTCAGTTTCCAGTGCCCATATTCCTGCATGGCCTGGGAAATCCTGAAAACCGTTCTCAAAAACACCCGCATTACTGTTCAGCCCGTCAATATCGGTCTGAACCCCCCAGGGAACAGCAAATTCCATTTCCGTGAAATATGGAGTTCGCAACGCTGGCAACGATTGGCTGCGGATGCCGCTCACTTCAAGCTCAATATCCGCCAGCCCGAAAAGTATGTTTCCGACCTGACTGCTGCCAGAGCCATCGCCGCCTATGGGGCTTTGAATGCCGAAGACTACATTACCAGTGTGTTTCGGGCTTTCTTCAGCTCCGGGATCGACATTTCAATAGCCGCCTCGCTTCGACCGTTTCTTCAGTCAGAAGGCCTGGATTCAACAATCCTGATGTCAGCAATCGACAACCCTGATACTGAAAAGGCTTTCAATGAGCAGATTCTTCTCTGGGGCCACGAACGAATCCGCATTCTGCCAACTATAGAATGCGGCGATGAAAGGTTTTGCGGTCTGATCGACAAACCCGGCCTCGACCGTCTGCTGCGCTCGATTATCGAATAGACAGGAATCCATGTCATACACATACCAGTATCCAAGACCATCAGTAACTCTCGATGCCGCCATTTTAAGAGTCCCCAAACTTGGCTACCCTGAAATCCTTCTGATCAGAAGAGGTCATGAACCTTTCACGGGCAAATGGGCGCTTCCCGGCGGATTCATGGAAATGGATGAATCAGCACTCACCGGAGCCGCCCGGGAACTCCAGGAAGAAACCGGCCTGACCGACCTGCCTATCAAACCGTTGTTTACCTGCGCCGAACCGGGTAGAGATCCGCGCGGTCGAACTGTGACCATGGTGTTTGGCTGCCTGGTTCGTGACACCGCCAAAGCCCCGAAGGGTGGCGATGACGCAGCCGAGGCCGCCTGGTTCAGTCTGAAAAAATTGCCGGAAATGGCCTTCGATCACAAGCGCGTCGTGCTGCAGATCGAGGCTAATCTTCTCTGGCAAGCCCGCCACCTTGTTGTCGGCCAGGATGTATTCCACGAACTGGGTTCGGCCAAAGATATCACCCGGCTTCACAACAGTCTGTGCCCAACAGAAGGTTCCGAAGCGGTGGCCCGCGGTGAAAAAGCCGGGTTGCTCAAATGCCGGGAAGGAATATGCGAATTTCTCAAGCCCATTCCAGCAGGCCCTGACTGGCACCCTCTGGTCTGGTAAATGAATTCATTTCAGCTGATCAACCCCGCGGTCAAAAAGCTGCGCCGTATTTTTGCCCTGCGCAACCGCAAAGTGCTTTATTCACTGTTCTTTGGCTCGGCATTTCTTGCTCTGACCATTTTCTACGGGCTGTTCCGCTTTCTCGATTACGTCGGCCGCGCACCAATGCTCGGAGAAACTCTTGGACCGATCGTTGGCGGGCTCCTGGTTTCGAAACTGCTCGAAATGCTGCTGATGACGGTTTTTTTTATGATTCTGTTCAGCAGTATCATTGCCGCACTCTCGAGCCTCTTTCTGAACGAGGAACTGACAGTTCTGATGTCAGCACCGACTTCGATCGGTACGATCTTTCGCTCACGCCTGATCCTGATAACAGCAGAAAGCTCCTGGATGGTAGTGATTTTTTTCATGCCGGCGCTTCTGGCTTTTGCCAAAGCTCTTAAGGCCGACCTGACCGCCTACCTGATCTTTCCGGTTTTCATGTTCGTTTTTGTTCTGTTGCCCAATCTTGCCGGTGCCCTTGCTGCTCTGCTGCTGGCGGCCTTCTTTCCGGTCAGACAGATGAAAAAAGTCTTTCAGTTTCTCTCTATTCTTGTTCTTACTGCCCTGATTTTTTTCCTGAGATCCCTGGAAGCAGAAAAGCTCTTGAATCCAAGCTATTTCAAAGATGTTTCCCAATATCTTCTCAGTCTGCAGGTGCCGCTTCTAGAATATTCGCCATCCTCATGGCTGCATCAGGCAAGCATGAGCCTGTTCCGCAACTCGACCCTCGAAGCCCTCCAACAATTCATGCCTCTTTTTGGGGTCACCGTCGCCGGATTCATCATTCTGAACATCCTGGCTGTAAAGTTTTACCGCACCAGCTGGCAGCGGTCAATGGAAGCCGTGGATAATCAGGTTCTCAGCCTTGAATGGGTGCGCCGCGCCCTGATATTGCCATTTCGCCTTTTCAGAGCAGACTTTAGAGTAATCGCCGGCAAGGAAATCACGACTTTCATGCGTGACCCGGCGATATTTTCCCAGATTTTCATGATGGCCGCCATAATCTTTGTTTACGGCTATAATCTGTCGATTCTTCCTCTGAAAGACATTCCTACCCTTTACAGCGGCGAAATCAACGACACCCTCGTATTTCTCAATGGCCCGTTCATCGGTTTCATCATCGCTTCGATCGGAATGCGCTTCGTTTTTCCATCAATCAGCATGGAAGGCCGCGCCTTCTGGGCTGTCAAATCTTCACCCGTTAACCCCAGAAGAATTCTTCAGATCAAACTGATCGTCTATCTGGTTCCAATGCTGCTTCTTGGCGTCATTCTCTGCGCCGTGACCAATTCAGTATTCCAGGTGTCTCACTCATTCCTTCTCTGGATCAGCTATTTAAACGTCATTCTCATAACTCTGGTAATAACCTCGCTCGCAATCGGAGTTGGTGCCATTTACGCCGATTTTTCCGCCGATTCGCCACTTAAAATCGCCGGCTCATATGGCGGCTTCATTTACATGATTCTCTCAGGCATGTATGTCATAAATCTGCTGGCACTGGAAGCCTACCCGATGTACCGATTTTTTCACAGCAGATTTTTCGCGGTTCGCGGCCATTCGACGATTATTCTGCTGACTATGAGTGCAACCCTCCTGTTAGCCTGTACTGCCGCCTGGATCTATCTGCCCTTCCAGAAAGGTTTGGAAACCATCGACAATTATGAGCCAGAATGAAACTATGATCCGTTTCGACGGAATCAAAAAACAATACGGTAATTTCGTCGCCCTTAAATCGATCAACCTTGATATCGGCAAAGGCGAACTGTTTGGTTTTCTCGGGCCAAACGGCGCTGGAAAAACTACCCTGATCAGAATTCTGACCGGAATCATCAAGCCGTCATCCGGAAAGGTTTTTGTTGGTTCTTTCGACCTTTACGCCGAACCGGAGAAAGCAAAATCTTTACTGGGCTACGTTCCTGACCGGCCTTATCTCTACGAAAAGCTCACTCCACTTGAATATTTCGATTTCATGGGCGGCCTCTACAACGTTCCTGCCCCGAGAGTTCAAGAAAAGGGCGAAGAAATGCTCAAACTCTTCAGTCTCTGGGATCGCCGCCACGAACTGATCGAAAGCTTCTCACACGGCATGAAACAGAAAGTCGCCATGAGCGCAGCCACCCTTCACGACCCGGATATCTTCGTCGTCGATGAACCGACGGTCGGTCTAGATCCACGCAGCGTCAAACTGGCCAAAGATTTTTTCAGGTCGCTGGCTGAACGCGGAAAAACCGTTTTTCTCACTACTCATACTCTTTCAGTGGCTGAAGATCTTTGCGATCGTATCGCTATTATTCGCAACGGCGACATTGTCGCCCTCGGCAACCTCGAAGAACTGCAAAAACGCGCCAGCATGCCGGGCAACGATCTGGAAGCCGTTTTCCTGAAAATTACCGAAGAGGAGCAGGCTGCCGCCGGCTCAACCTGACAACTATTCATGACCAACAAGTCACACCCGCATCTGTATTCACCACTCTTCAGTATTCTTGTGCTTCTGGCGGTCAATCTGGCCTGGGGCTCTTCATACGCAGTAGCAAAATACGCGCTTGACGTCATTCCACCATCGACTCTGGCATGTATAAGGTTTTTCATCGGCGGCTTCTTTCTGATCATTTTGCCAACTCGTGAACATCGACAGAAGCTTGGGATGCACGACTGGAAAGACCTTTTCGTCATCGGTTCGATCGGTCTTGCCATCTCTAACGCTCTTTTGAACCTTGGCCTGCAAATGACCACATCGACAAAGACCGCAATTGCCGCTTCACTCGAGCCCGTTTTTACCATTCTGTTTGCGGCACTGATGCTCAAGGAAATTCTCCAGCGCCAGACCATGCTGGCAACCGTTGTGTCAATAGCCGGTGCCACGATGCTGCTGTTCGACAACAAATCGGTTTCGCAGTTGATCAGCGAATTGACCTCGTCAGGTGGCTTTCTTGGCGATATTCTGGTAGTTCTATCGATTCTGACCACTGCTTTGTATTCGATTCTGATGAAACCGGTGGCGCAACGCATTGGCGCGATCAGAGCCACCGCATTGAGTTTCTTCATCGGAGCCGCTCTTCTGTTTCCCCTGGCAATGCTTGAGCTCTCACAACTTTGGCCGATCGCCTTTACAAGAGAGTCGATATTGGCGATAATGTTTCTGGGGGTTATCTGCAACGCCGTCGGTTACGTAATCTGGAACATTATTTTGCGGCACACTGAGGCTGGCGTCATGGCGGTAACGCTTTATGCACAGCCCGTCGGAGGGGTTCTGGTAGGCTGGCTATGGCTGGGAGAAAGTCTTTCCATGACGGGCATCATCGGAACCGCCCTGATCTTTGGAGGAATCTGGCTATTGCCTGGCGACACACCCGAATCATGACTTAATGT
>CAZPCO010000082.1:8828-10427 GCA_964585025.1 uncultured bacterium
ATCAGGTCATGCGCTGCTGGCAGTACCTTGAAGCAACGCTGAACCATCCTGTCACCATTGAAGATTGCCCTTACGCACCCTGCGAGAAATGCAACTACCGCCTGGGCTGGGAAATCGGGCTCATCGACGAAAGCATGTTTCCGGAAATCCCAGATCCAACCCCGGAAAGCCTGATGCCGGAAATCGCCGATGAAACCTTTACCGGTTCCGATGCATCTGAAATTGATGAACAGAAGGTTACCGAAACTGACCGCATAAAACCGGAGCTCGAAAGCCCCGGAGAGACAAAGCATCCTGAACCGGAAACCCCTTTTCCAGACCAGCAGATTGCCCCGGCAGAAGCAAAAGCCGAAGATGCAGCCAGTCTGTTTGCCGATGCAGACAAAATCGGTCCGCCGGGTATGCGCTTCTGCTATGAATTGCTCGAATGCCCCAATCCGAAGTGCGTTGTCCGGGTTCAACAGATCATTCAATGTTTCAAATTCTTTTCCAGAAAATCGCCTGAAGAAAAACAGACGATGACCTGCACAGGTCGAACCTGCAATCAATGCTTCTATAAGCGCGGCTGGGACATCGGCCTGCTCGGCGAACACCTCTTTGCTGACGTCATCGAAAGCAAAAAGCTGAATCTGGCCAAAGCGGACAGAGTTAAACGCAACAGCCTCGTCGAAATCTACCTTGCAGAATTATCCAAAAAGCCCCTTTCACGCCAGGAAGAATTCAAACTCGCGCAAAAAATCGCCGGCGATCGTGAAGCTTCCGAACTGTTTCTGCTGGCAAATCTGAAACTGGTAACCCGGGTTGCTCAGAAATTTTCCGGGGGCAGTATTCCATTGATGGATCTGATACAGGAAGGCAATATCGGCCTGATCAAAGCAATCGCCAAGTTCGACTACACACTTGGTTACAGATTTTCAACCTATGCCGCCTACTGGATTCGCTATTATATGCAGAAAGCAGTCGCCAACCACGGTTCGACGATCAAAATTCCGCATCATCTGCTCACCGTTGCTCACAAAATTCGCCGACACATCAGAGACTTCGAAAGCCAGTTCTTCAGATCGCCGACAATAAGCGAACTTTCGCAAACACTCGGAATGGAAAAAGAGAAAATTCTGAATGTACTGACCATCACCCAGACCCCGGTTTCGATCCATGCAAAATCTGGGTCTGAAGACGATGACAGCGAAACCATGGAATATTACCTTGAAGACAAGAAGAATCTGACACCCGAAGAAGCTGCCCTCGAAAAGCTAAAAAATGAGGCGATTAAAGACGGGCTCGCCAGATTGCCGGAAAGATTGCGTTTTGTCGTTGAAAGCTTTTATGGTTTTAAGGAAGATGAGCTGTCGCTTGCTGAAATTGGCCGCCGGCTGAACATTTCGCGTGAAAGAGTCAGACAGCTTCTGCACCAGGCGTTGAAGCAGCTTCAGAGCGAAGAAGCCATCACCTGGCACGGACCTGCATAAAAAAAGCAACGGCCCCTTTGAAAAAGCAATTTGCTTTGGTATAATTAGCAAACATATTGCATTGCGTGTACCCGAGGAGGAAGTATGAAGAAACTGGTAAAATCGCTTTGTGTGATGTCTCTTTCCGCCG
>CAZPCO010000083.1:0-6438 GCA_964585025.1 uncultured bacterium
GGTCGCTGCTTTAGCGGAACTGAGAAATACCATTACCTGACTGTCTGAAACAGCCAGATACGCAAACGTTTCGCTGCAGATTCTTTTGAGCTCTTTCTCGTCAAAATCGCCGGTTCTCTGGTCGTAAAAAGTCATCAGACGACAGAATTGCGCGGTAGTGGCGGCGTCTGGGTCAGCAAGTTTCGGTAGATGTGCTGATTCGCGCCATTCCGGGTGATACTCGGGTCTGTTGAAGCCGGAATTGATTGAGATGAGAATCGGCCCCGCGGCGGTTAGCGCAAATGAGAAGCGTATTGGCACTGCAGTTAATTCCAGCAGCGGGTTGAAACGACTGGTGATGGCAGATATCTGCTGCTGAAAATTGTCGGGCAATCGGGCCGGAAATGCTCTCCATGCATGGCGCAGGCGCATTGACTTGTCCAGCCCTGTCTGGGCGATAAGCCTGACCTTGCCGTTATACCAGGTGATTTCGACTCTGGCTTTCGGAACGATGAATTCCTCAAGCAGAATTGCCCCTGGCTGCTGCCCGGTGATTGTTTCAAAGAATTCCGGCAGTTCTCTGAAAGCTTTCAGAACAAATGAAGCGGAGCCATCTGCGAGATTGACTGCGCTCTTCATTGCCATCGGGAAACGGTTCTGTTTAACCGCCCAGGCGCTCAGGCGCGGAAATTGATCTGAAACGATGAATGCCGGGGTTGTTATTCCATTGTTCCCGGTGAATTCGCGGAGTTTCTGGCGGTTGCTCAACAGTTCGTATTGAATGCAGGCTTTGAGGTCTGCTGGGATTTGCCCGGCGTATGCCGGACCGTCACAATAGAATACCGGGTTGCTCCCGGGCATAAAAAGGCTTTCGCAATAGCTATGGTAATTGGAACTCATCGGCTGTACCTATCGGCTGAAAACTGCCGATTGTACACCATGATTATTCTCGCATCTGCTCTTCTAATTCTTTGAGTCTGGCTCTGGCCAGGCGATTGTCGGGCTCGGAATTGAGGGTGCGGTTCAGCCGGTCGATCTCGTTGCGGCTGTAGCGTATCAACCTTTTCAACACGTCGATGTCGCGCGTGATGGTGCGGTCATCGTTTGGAAGCTGATTGGCGCGTTCCCAGTCGTTGAAGGCCTTGCGATATTTGCTCTTCTCAAAGAATATCTGGCCGCTGAGCTTGAAAATGCTGAAGTTGCTCGGGTCATAGATTCTTGCCCGGTCGAGCCGGCGCAGGGCTTCATCGTAACTGCCCTGGTAGTAATCGGATATCGCAGATTCGACATATTGTTTGGCGCGTGAAACGTTGACATGTTTGTCTCGTTCGGCAATGCGCTGTTGTTCTATCTCTGAAATATCAGGAGTAATGGAAGCTGGTTCGGGTTCGATAAAGTCAGTTCTGATACCCATACTTGCCAGATTTTGTCGCAAAGTGCCGAAGTCGATGCTCGTAGCTGACGGAACATATGCAAAATACCGCGCCAGTGATAAAACCAGCACGACTATAGCCAGAACCTTTAGTTTTGGCTTAAGATTTTTCATCTGGGGCACCAGGCCTCCTGAAGGTTGATACCACGCTCAGACAGATATGTATACCAGCGGCTCCGCATTGGTGCTGTTTCTTTAGCAAAACCACCGCTTTTGAAACAGTCATAGCTGTAGCCAAACAGTGCCAGTTCACGTCTTACTTCGGGAGTGCCATTCTGAAAACCGTAATTGATCTCTTTTTCGAAGCATGTATGCACGGGCCAGCACTTCCATGTCTTCAGTATATCTGAGTTGGCAGATAATGCCAAGGGTGAAAGCATGATTTTCCAGAGGGCCCGAACCTTGAGTAATGCGATTTCGGCCTTCAGATCAGGAGATACGACCAGTCGGTTATTTGATTGCCAGGTGTGGGCCCAGCAGAGGGTTTCGAGAGGAGTGGCCTGTGGTTCTGGATGCCAGCCACGTTTAAGATGGTGTTTGAGCTCTGTCGGTGTAAGATTGTTCAGCTCAGACCAGGCGGCAGGGGCACTGCCGGATTGCGCCAGCTTAACGGCTGCCTTCAGCTCGGTCAGGTCCTTTCCGGGAAGCTCGATGCTGAGGCTGCCGATGGCAGAAGCCAGGTCGTCGACGAGTGAATCAGAATATTCTTTTGATCGTTCATTAAGAGTGCGGGCAGAAGCCATAGAAAAGTAATAGAGAGCATCATAGTGCAGCTTATGATCAGGCCAGGTGCTCATAAAGCGATTGAAAATTTCGCTGGCTTCCTGCCAGCGACCAAGATCGAAAGCTCTTCTGCCATCATTGAAGACGTCAAGTGGTGTCAGGGCCAGGCCCAGACTACAACACAGCACCAGACTCAGCAGAAGTAAATTGATGTGCCATTTTTTCATTTTCAGCCTCGCCTCTGTCTGATTCCTGATCGCGACAAATTTTTAATAGCAAAAACAATGCCAATATCTGTAAGGGCAAAATTATTGCCTTCTATAATTGATTATCGGCAGCAGAAAAAAAGATCGTTAGAAGATTCGCGGGGTACCGAACAGACAGATATGTGAAAAAAAGACTCGTAAATTTTGCTGATAAATTACGTGCGCAAATTACACATTTATAAAATGTGTAATTTGCGCACGGGTTTGGGGGTTATATAGTCTGAGATTTTTTATAGTTTTTCTGACCCGCATACTTTCACATACTGGCGATTGCGGAAAATACGCCTGTTCGATCAGGTATTCTGTAATGTGTTCAAAGCTCTTTTCAGAAGAACCCCCGCCATCTGTTTGCGATAACTCTTCGAAGACCTGATATCACTGATGGGTCGGGCCGTTTCGCTGGCCAGGTCTGCGGCTCTGGCGATTATCTCAGGGGTGAGGCTGTTGCTTTCAAGAAGTTCTTCGGCGGTTCGGCAGCGCAAAACGGTCGGCGCTACCGAGCCAATGGCTATGCGATAGCGCTGCTTGCCATCATTGAAGATGCTTACGGCCAGATTGATTTTTGAAATAGCGTGCGCACGACGTTCGCCGAGTTTTAGGAATTCACCACGCGTCTTATGCAGCGGCAACGAAAAGGCTTCGATTAGTTCACCCGGTTTCAGAACGCTGCGGCCTGGCCCGGTGAAGAAATCCTCGATTGCGACGCTGCGCTGACCGTTGCTGCCGGTGATCAGAACCTGGGTTTCGAGAGAAAACAGAGCCGGAATTGTGTCACCGGCTGGTGAAGCATTGGCGATGTTGCCGCCAATGGTTGCGGCATTGCGTATTTGCGCTGCTCCGACCGATGAGGAAGCTTTCACCAGTACCGGGAATAATTCCCTGATAATTGGATCGGCAGCGATTTGCGCCATGGTGCAGCCGCTGCCGATAACGACGCGGTCATTTTCCTTGCGGACGGATTTATATGGGAGAGCGCTGATGTCTACGAGCGCTTCAGCCGCTGGAAACATGCCGTTGCGAAGCTTGACGATCAGGTCGGTGCCGCCGGCTACTGCCAGGTGATTTGGCTTTGCCAGAAGTTCTACGGCTTCCTTCGGGGTCGATGGTCGAAAGAATTTAATATCGCTCACTTGCCTGACCTCCTGGTTTCAGCGGCTTTGCTCACTGCTGCTTCGATTTTGCGATATCCGGTGCAGCGGCAGATATTGCCGGAAAGAGCCTGCTTTATCTGGTGCGCTGTCGGATTTGTGTTGCTTTTGAGCAGATTATAACTGGTCATGGTCATGCCGGGAATGCAGAAGCCGCATTGGACGGCTCCTTCGCTGATGAAGGCGCTTTGAACGGCCTGCATGACCGGATCTTTCTCAAGCCCTTCGATAGTGACAACGGCATCGGTTTCGATCAATGAAGCTGCCAGTTTCAGACAGCTGTTGATCGGGGCGCCGTTGAGCAGCACCGTGCATGCGCCGCATTCACCTTTGCCGCAGCCTTCTTTGGCTGCAGTCAGACGAAAGTTGCGCCGAACCATTTCGAGGACGGTCATTGTCGAAGAAACTTCGGTTTCAACCCTTCTGCCGTTGAGGTTGAACACGACTTTAACAGTGTTTTCCATGCTTGTAGCTCCTGCTTTTGTCAGTCGGCATGACTGCCGTATGAAGCGATACCGCCGGTGCTGGTAGAGGCTGCGTTGCACGCATCCATGCTCTTTTCGAGCAGGCCGGCACCATGGGTCGCATCTGTCGGATAAGTTGCCGCTCCGATCAGCATGCCGAAATTATCCTTATTAATAAAATCAAGTTTTTCGTTCTGTTTTGCAAATGATTTTTGCACCCGTTGAGCGACGATTGCGGCAACTTTTACCCCGGTCTCGGTCAGGATCGCTATGAACTCGTTCTCAGCCTGCCCGCAGAACATCAGATCGAGGCGTCGAAGAGACTGTTTGAGTGCCTGAGCAGCGTTACGACTGACGGCCTGCTTCTGTGTCGCGTCGAGGTCTGCAAACCCGTTGATTCTGATAGTCAGAAGGCTCATTTCCTGTTTGTAGCGTTCCGAGCGTTCAACTTCGGTTTCGAACGAATCCTCGAAGCATGCATGCACCAGCAGACCGGTATTTTTGTCTTTATAGCGCGAATCGCCGTCGCTGTTGCGGACATTGTCGATCAGGGCCAGGAGCGTTTCGAGAAAGAGAGCCGTGCTGGCGAGAGAAACTGGTGGAGTTTGATGCTGCTCGCGACTGGAAAAGATACAGACTGTCGTCTGCCCGCTGGTTGGCTGAAGAGGCAGAACCGTCATTTCAAGTCTGGTTACTTTTGAGGAGAAACTGATTTTTCCCTGGATTTTGCCGATTTCCTCTTCGCCGAGACTTCCGGAATACTTTATTATCAGGCTGTCGCCCTTGAGAAAAAATCTGCTGCCGGTCAACGCTGGTGGAATTTCGCCGGCTGCGGCCAGTTGCCGGCTCTGATTGCTTTCGATGCTGTAAAGAACTACTGTTTCGCTGCCAGAGATATCATGCAGCTTGGTCAGTGCTTTTCCGAGAAGACTTTCGTCGATCTGACCGGCATTTTTCAGAACCGAACGCAGCTCATTGAGGTTTTTCGAGCGCCGCCGCGCATGCTTTTTGCGGGTGCGTGCCGGTCGGGTGCCGATCCCGAGTATGCTTTCGCGGAAAAGCAGCACCGTGTTGATGATGACCAGAATCAACAGCAGGTTCGGAAATCTGAGATTTACGTCCCAGACTGGTTTTCGGTTCCAGATGCCGATCAGAAGAGCGCCAACTATTGCCAGGTTGGCGAAAAGATAGGCGTTGAGATTGGTTTTTCCTGTGTCTTTCAACTTCATTCCTGTTCCGGGGCTTGTGTGACGCCTGTCGGCCGGCCCCATGTTTCGGCTGGAGTCTTGACGAAGAATGCTCTGCTGTACTATGCTTCGACGACAGGTATTATACACTTGCATCAAACCGGGTGCAACAATTGCACCAATCGAGGCTGGAAACCCAGAATGAACGACAGCAGAATCCGCGGTGAGCCTTTCGAGAATTTTCTGGCAGCAGTGCAGCCGGAAAAATGCCGCGATCTTTGCGGCTGCGGCGGCGCTCTCGGAGCCGTCTGTCTCGCTGCCATCGCGCGGCAGTCCGAAGTCAGCCTGCTGCTGACTTCAACGACTGAACGTGCCCGCGATCTTGCCAGGCAGGTGAACACCTGGCTTGGTCCGGCCGGGCACCGACTCGTCTGCATGCTGCCTGAACGCGATTCTATTTATGATCAGACCGCAGCCGAGCCCGAAGTAATGGCTGCACGTCTGGCAGCAATGGGTCTTGAAGCTCGTGGCGGCGGACTGGTCATTGCGCCGGTGTCAGTCGCCCTCGAAAGATTTTTTCGCCCTGACCACTGGTTGGGTGCATGTTTTGAAATTCGCATCGGCATGGATGTCAGGCGTGATGAACTGATCGGCAGACTGATCAGAGCCGGTTACCGCCGCACCAGCGTCGTCGAGGAACGGGCGACTTTTGCAGTAAGGGGCAGTCTCCTCGATATTTTTCCGCCCGACAGCGAATTTCCTGGCCGTCTTGATTTTTTCGGTGATGATCTCGATTCGATCAAACTTTTCTCGCCGGTGAACCAGAGGTCATTCGACAAACGCGACCGGTTGCGGATCATTCCGGTTAATGAATTCCTTGCCGACCCTGAAGAACTGGCAAAGGTCGCTGGCCGAATTGAAGAAGAAGTGGCAGCCCTGGACGAACGCCGTTCCAGTCTGCTTGCCCGCCGTCTTGAGCACCTTCTGCTCAACCCGGATTCCCGGGACTACAAAGAACTGAAGCCCTTTGTCGAAAAGGGTCACGGCTTCATCTGGGATTACTGGCAGAACTGCCGCATTCTGGTTGAAGAAAGCGATCAGGTCATTACCGCCGCCGAAGAGTATTTTGCCGGCTGCGAAAGCCAGTTTCGTCGCCTGGCCGATATGACACCGCTGCAGCCGCCTCAATCATATTATCATCCGCCTTTGACTTTGTCTGAGATCTTGAGTGAACGAGGC
>CAZPCO010000083.1:6448-10394 GCA_964585025.1 uncultured bacterium
GTTAAGTTCAGCCGCTTCGGAACCCCTGATTCTGATACTTTTGACGGAATCGAGATTCAGCCGCCCCCGACTGATCCATCGCGTGAAACTCTGTTGAAGGAACTCCGCCAGCTCACCGATGCCGGCTGGGCAATTACCATTGTCATCAACGATGAAAATCGTCTCAACAATCTACGCGGTCTGCTCGGCGAGCGTAATGTCAGAATTCATTCCTCGGTTCTGCCTTTTGGAATCAAATCCGGATCGGTATTGTTTCTCAAAGGCCATGCCCGGCGTGGTTTCAAGGATTTTCGTCGTCGCATCGCCGTTTTCGCCGAAGAAGACATCTATCTGGGTCCGGCCCGCGAGGTTTCGACCCGCAAATATGCTACGAAGCAGGATGTATTCAATCTGCAGCAGATGGTTCCGGGAGATATCGTCGTGCATGCAGATCACGGAGTTGCCGAGTTCCGGGGCATTCAGACGATGACTGCCGGCGGCAATACCCGTGAATATATCCTGCTGCAGTATGCCGGCACCGACAGACTTTATGTTCCGACAGACCAGGTTCACAAGGTATCGCGTTATCTTGGCATGGAAGGCTATGTGCCGAAGATTCACAGCCTCAATTCCAAGTCCTGGGCTACCCAGAAGAGCCGGGTCAGTAAAAATGTCGAACTGATCGCCAGAGAGCTGCTTGAACTCTATGCCAAACGCCATGCCAGTCAGGGATATGCCTTTGCCGCCGACTGTGACATGCAGCGCCAGATGGAAGAACGCTTTCCCTTCACCGAAACTCCCGATCAGATGAAAGCGATCGTTGAAACCAAGAATGACATGCATTCTGCTGTGCCCATGGATCGCCTGGTCTGCGGCGATGTCGGTTATGGCAAGACCGAGGTGGCAATGCGGGCGGCATTCAAGGCTGTTTGTTCTGGCAAACAGGTGGCGGTTCTGTCGCCGACGACGCTGCTGGCATTTCAGCACTATCAGACATTTCAGAAGCGCTTTGAAGGGTTTCCGGTAAGCGTCGACATGGTCAGCCGCCTGCGAAAACCAGCCGAACAAAAAGCGACCCTTAAAAAAGCCGCAGCAGGCACTCTAGATATTCTGGTCGGCACACACCGCCTGCTTTCCGGCGATATCGCTTTCCGCGATCTTGGCCTGCTGATCATCGATGAAGAACAGCGTTTTGGTGTTAAACACAAGGAGAAGCTCAAACAGCTCAAGACCCACATCGATGTTCTCACTCTGACAGCAACACCGATTCCGCGTACCATGCAGATGGCCATGAGCGGTATCAGACAGATCAGTATTATCGATACGCCGCCTCAAGATCGCCGGCCGGTGCAGACTTACGTTGCTCCATTCGACCCGGCATGGGTTAAACGTGCTATTATCGAAGAATTGAAGCGGGGCGGTCAGATTTATTACGTTTACAACCGGGTCGAAACCATCGACAAGAAACTCGCTTTTCTGCGGGAGCTGGTGCCTGAAGCACGTATTGCGGTCGCACACGGTCAGATGAACGAAGACCAGGTGGAGAAGACAATGCTGGCCTTTGTGCAGCGCGAATACGATCTGTTGATCGCGACCACCATCATTGAATCCGGTCTTGACATTCCGAATGTCAACACTCTCATCGTCGACGAAGCTGAACGGCTCGGGTTGTCGCAGATGTATCAATTGCGCGGCAGGGTAGGGCGATCGGCCCGCCAGGCCTGGGCATATTTTTTCTACACCAGAAACCGGCGTCTGACCAAGGAAGCATCAGAACGCCTGGAAACCATAGAAGAGCACACCTCA
Organism: uncultured bacterium; assembly: GCA_964585025.1. Lineage (GTDB taxonomy): Bacteria > Muiribacteriota > Ozemobacteria > Ozemobacterales > Ozemobacteraceae > Rifleibacterium. The sequence continues at coordinate 8,234 of CAZPCO010000083.1, forward strand.
CTCGGCTCTGGTTTCAAGATTGCCCTTCGGGACCTGCAGATAAGAGGAGCCGGAAACATTCTCGGCGAATCGCAGAGCGGTCATATCGCCAGTATTGGTTTCACCCTGTATATGGAACTGCTGGAAGAAGCTGTGTCCCGCGTTCGCAGCGGCAAATTGCAGCCGGAAAAAGTGGATGCGGCGATTGAAATCCCCATCACCGCCTATTTCCCGACCAGCTACATTGCTGATGAGGAAACTCGCGTCGAGCTCTACTCGCGCCTCGCCCGTTGTGCTGATACGGTTGTTCTTAACGAGATCCGTTCAGAATGCGAAGACCGTTTTGGCCCGCTTCCGCCAGATTCGGAGGGGCTTTTTGCGATCAGCAGTCTGCGCATTCTCGCTGCCCGGAATGGCGTCAAAAAAGTCTCGCGCGTTATCAATCATCTGCGCTTTGAATTTGCCGACAACCGTCTGCCGGATATCGGCAGGCTTTTCAAGAGTGGCGCTCAGGTTCTCAGACAGATTTATTTCGAGCCAAAAGATCGAAATTCTGTTAATCTGAACATATTGCAGGACTCTACTGACGCTGTATTCGCAGATGCCGGAGATTTTCTGCAGCTTCTGGATCAACTGAAGGAAGAAGATGACCAAAGGGAGATCACAAATGGATCAGACTCTGGAGAAATTTTACAGTCTGCTGCCCGAAAGCTTGAAAAGAGTAGTAGCGAGGCACGGGCAACCGCTAGATCCCGCCACCGCAGAGTATTTGGGTTCTGATCTCGATGCCTACCTGAAAAAGATCGTTGTCGAAAGCAGAACCAATGCCGGAATCGATATTGGCCTCATTCAACGAATGGTCGCGGTTTTCAAAAAGCTGCTGCAATCATTTTCCCGACTGCCCGAAGGCCATCAGTTCGTTGTTTCTGCTGCCATCAGATATTTTATCGATTCCGACGACGCCCAGAACGATTTTGCAGAACCGTTTGGCTTCGACGACGACCTGGCAGTGCTCAATGCCGCATTGCTGGCGCTTGGCCGCGAAGATCTTCTGGTGGTTCGCTAGGCCCGTGAATACCAGGTCTGATGGTTGAAGCGGGTCGCCAGCCATTGCATCCTGGTGTCGAAGAATACTTCGGTTTCCGGTGGCCTGATATCGAACAGGTCGCATGGATTGCGCCAGGCAGAAGTGCCCAGCAGACCCCATGAAAGGCCGGCCCGTTCAGCAAGTTTCGGCAGACAGTCGATGAGAAGGGTTGCGCCGCCGAACAGACCTCCGCCTTTAAGGCAGCATTGGCAGCCGCTTTTTACCAGACTGGTGTTGTAAAGCTGATACTCACCATCAGGCATGCCGGCCGGAGCCACAGCGTCAGAAACGAGAATAATCTGGCTGCTTTCGAAGAGTCCATAGACAAATCTGATAATTTCAGGGGCGACATGTTCGCAATCGCCGATCAGTTCGATGTTGATTTTGCGGTTGGCCAGGATGTGGCTGAGCAGGTTCGGCTGGCGATGATGCAGGGCTGGCATGGCATTGAAAAGATGAGTGACATGGCTCGCTCCTGCCGCAATAGCCTTTTCGGTTGTTGCCCAGTCAGCATTGGAATGGCCCAGCGCCACGGTAACGCCGCTGCGGGTGACTTCCGTGATGAACTCGAGAGCGCCCGGTAATTCGGGAGCAACCGTTATGATCTTTATCAGGCCATCGGCAGCTTTCTGCCACTTTTCAAAACTGGCCATCGTGGGTTTCAGCAGACAGTTTTCAGGGTGTGAGCCCCGCTTTTCTCCTGCCAGGAATGGACCTTCAAGATATATTCCGTGAATCATCGGAAGCCGCTGGCGGCGGCGCGCTACCGTGGCGATATCTGCGAGTGCCTGCAGACGCTGTTCTTCAGAACAGGTGATCAGGGTCGGAAAAACCCCGGTCATTCCTTTTGCCAGAAGCTGGTCGAGCATCTCTTCAATTCGGTCAGGTTCGCCAAAAGCGAAATCCCAGCCAAAAGCCCCGTGAAAGTGAACGTCGATTATGCCTGGCAGTTTGTATCCGTCGATTACGGCGTCGGCTGTCTGCTTGTCCTGTGGATGCACAAAGTTTTTCCCGTGCAGGCAGATTGGCTGGCGTCTGGTTTCAGTGAATAATTCTCCCATTTATCTTCTGCTCCATTTTATGTCTATTATTGTT
>CAZPCO010000084.1:0-3515 GCA_964585025.1 uncultured bacterium
AATCATCGATTGTGTCACCGAACTTCAACAGGTCATAATCATACCAGTCATACAGCACCTGACAGGTAAGAATGTATTTGGCTGGAACTGGCGAATAGAAGTAGTAATAAGCATTCATGCCGGTATTGCACTTTGCAGGAGGAGCCGGCACCGGCGGCTTGGTTTCCATTGCCTTGCAGACAGGGTGACCGTAGAGGTCTTCCACCATCCAGGTGCGCCAGCGATAGTAAACATTACCACCCTTCGTCGAGGATTCAGGGTTGAGAATTGAAGTTATGAAACCACCCTGACGGCCATCGCCATCCCAGTCGGGCTGTTCAAGAGGGTTCTGGGTGCCATCAGGCAGAGGGTAGTTTTCGACCATGTAAAAGTAGAGCTGGTCAGGAGACAGAGAAACCGGAACCGGTTTAATAAGCCCGGTACCCTGATTGGTATGGCGGTTGACCGTATCTGGAGTCGGAATGGTGTTCAGATAAGGCCCGATGATGTCGAGATACGACTTCTTGCCGCCAAGACTGATAACCACGTCAGGAGTAGGAACGTTGATTACCGAAAGTCGACACTGCCCGGGGTCGCCATAGTTGTATTCATAGAAACCAGGCGCTCCGGCAGTACCGTAGTTATAGTCAGCTGCATCCCATTTATTGTTATTGTTACCGACAACTGCCGACCAGCTGGCCAGAATTTCCTTGGCACTGGAAAGACCGGCGGAAACGAGATTTTCCATGCCGGGAATGTCAATGACGAAAGGAACATTGTAATAGCGGACCGCAAAATCTTTGCGGCCGATCTCCCGGACTTTACCGTTGCGGTTGTTTCTTTCAAAAACGACCTTGCCATAACCCTGTTTGTAGATAAGGTTACCGGCCCAGGTACCGTCATCGTCGTTCTTCTTGCCTTTCAGCAGATAAATTGCATCGTTCGGATCGAAATAGAAGCGCGGATCGTATTCAGCTACGCTCTTTGCCGGGTGGCTCATCGCAAAATACATGCTGCCGAAACCGTCTGCTTTGATGTCATCGATGACGCTGGTCGACTTGGCACCAACGGCTGCGAGTATTTCCGACATCGACAGAGCCTGATAGCGTTCCTTGGAAATAGGCGAACCTGATTTTTCCTTGCGCTGAAATTTGTAGATCATCTTGCCGCTATTGTCATAGGCGTAGACAATACCGCCTTCCTGGTTCCATTGGTTGGAAACCGCGACGGCAGAAATGGACATCGACTTTGCATCTTCACCGGTAGCCTGTTTATACCAGTCTTTAATAACACTGGTGCCAAGAGTATACACATAGTCGGAACTGACGTTACGCATCGAAACGCCGATCCAGAGGGTATCTACGTTATCGGGCAAACCGATAAGCGGATTATCGGCACCGGGCTTATAAAGACTGCCGTTCAAAGTGATTTCGGCCCCGGCCTGATATTTTGGACGTGAATAGAAATAAGTGCGCGAAGCCTCGGTTTTGATGGGCGGCATGAAAGCAAGGTCGTTGGTCATTTCATCGGCGACCCCACTGCCAGAACCGCTGGCGCCACCGCAACCATCGAGACAACCGGCAAAAATCTGGCGGGTGATTTTTTTGTCGTAGGAGGTAGCGACAATCTTGCCGGGATTGCTCGTATAGACCGGGGCATCCAGGTTCATGTTATTGGGGTTCCAGGTGTAGAGGGTCCAGTTGTGGGCTTTGCCTTCTTCCTTGTCGCCGAAAACAACGTAGAACGTGCTGAAGTTGCCGACAGCGCCGGCAGTTTTCCAGCTCGAATACCAGGCTCCGTTGGGAATTTCATACCAGTTCTTGCCGGCATATTTGTCGAGAGACAGAGCACCGGTAAAACTCGGCAGCGGATTGCCGGAAGGAGCTGAAATCGAGGTACCGGGACCTGCTGAGTAAAATCTGGTACCTGCACCCTGAATCTTGCGCCCGGCGGGGCCGACGCGATAAACGTTCGAACTGACGCCCCAGCTGCGGTGATCATAATGAAAATAAGCATGATAACCCCAGTCGGAGTGATTGGTAGATACGCTGTCGAGAACCTGCCTTTTGAGTTTGGTGCTCAACATACTGTAACCGGCTTCCACAGCTTCAGTGAAAGTGTAAATGACGCGATTGAGGTCGACCGCGAACGAAAAGGTGTTATTGGGGGTGAAAAGATGCTTCGCCGGGTCGAAATATTTAGCCTTTTCGGGGTTGTTGAGACGAAACACCCCTTTCATTGTCGGCGGCCCCTGGCCGATCAACAGATAGCACTCCCCGTTGCGCTCGTATTCCGGCGCCAGGGCAAAGCTCTGCGGCGGCATCAGCAGTAACGCCACCATGGCCACGAAAACCATCGTCAGGATTCTTTTGTTCATATAGCCCCTCCTGTTTTTGAGGACACCCGCTCAGTTAAAATTAACTGACTGAATTACTGCATTACCAATGTTCGGATCGATCTTATATGCTTTGAAAATCGCGGCCAGAACTTCTGCTGTTAGATCGACACCCCCGATAAATACGTCATTTTCGAGCATTGCAACCTTGAAAGGTTCGAGCACCTTGTCACTATGACTGAGCCAATTGGCCGCCATGCTCGAAATATTGCTGTAATAACCGGCAATTGCCGCTGAATCGTTAGCAATATCTCTGGGAAATGGTATCGCAAAAATCTTGCCATAATCGAGATCTGGTACAACAACCTGTTCTCTCGATCTGGCCAGAACACTGCTCAAACTTGTGTTCAGCACCACCTGAACGTTTTTCTGGGTGGCAATCTGCTGAGTATATTGACGTATTTCATTGATGATAGCTGCAAACTTGCGTCTGGTCTCGTCGGGTTCAGTATAACCAACATTAAAAGCGATGCGGCTCAGACGGTCGTATTTTTCTTCGGCTGTCGACAACTGAGCACCCAGAGCGGTCAACTTCGCATGGTAGGAAGCAGAAGCCTTATTCTGGTCGACGGTATATTCCTGGCGCTGCATGGCTGCCGGACCGGTAGCGAGCTCATCGATGCCATGCAGGTATCGAGTCGACAGTTCTTCGACCTGACGTTCGTAATTGCGATGTGTTTCGTTGATGCGGCCCTGCAGCGCTCTGATCTGCGAAGAAAGTTCATCGAGCTCGGCCTGATGCCGGCTGGCCTTCTGCTGCGTCTGCTGCTGGGATGACTGCGATGAATCGACCTTGAATGCCTGCATGCCCGGATCGTAAGAAGTCATCGCCGGATGCAGCATCACTACCGCTTTGAGATTGATTTTTCCGACATATGCGATATCCCTGCTGCGCTGGGCATAAACCGACGTCGAGCCTGCGGCAAACAGTAAAAAAAGCAAAATTTTCGCTAACCTTGGCATTTACTTCCCCCGTTTATTTTTTAAGAATTCTTTCGAGTGAAACCAGTCTGACAGCTTCTTTGGAAATATTGCGACCCATCTGATCTACGTATTCAGCACCTGCCTGAATGAAAAGCGCTTCGGTTTTCCATTTGTTGTCGGTGAGAATCGCCATACTGGCCAGCTGAATATCTACGGG
>CAZPCO010000084.1:3525-10082 GCA_964585025.1 uncultured bacterium
GAAGAAACAGATTCTTTGAAACCCTTGATCGTAAATTCAGGAGCATTGGTGGTAAAATCGGTCAGATATTTTGCCTGGCCCATTTTGGCGGCTTCCCAGGCAGCATAAAAATCGGCCGGATACAACTGAAACTTCAAAACGGCCAGCTCGGTCAGACCGTGCGCCAGATAATCAAGCTTGACTCTTTCGTCGATTTGAACGGTCTGGGGCTTTGAACTGCGGGTCATAGAACTGTAGGCAATTGCCATCTGCAGCAGCACAACCGCAAACACCAGTGCCAGAATGAGTGCCGCGCCCCTTTTTGTCTGTCGCATGGCTTATCTCCTGATTTTGGCTTTGTATGAAGCCAGGGTGTAAAATTTATTGGCGGCTGAACCTTTGTCTTTCCAGGTGACGGTTAGAACATATTTATGAAACAAATTGGCATAGGGGATATCCTTCAGTTTCCAGCCCCAGTTGGCAGGAGCTTTCGGATTGTTGCCCTTGGCGAATGCATCGTAGGTGTGAACGCGGAATGTGCCGGGAACATCAGTAACATCGAGACGAGAGGAAATCTCGACCTCATCGATGGTCTCAGGGCCAAGGTTCAGAACGATAGCATTGGTTTTATCAACTGATTTAAGAACCTTTTTGGTCGTGCCGCCATATGTACCCACCGGCATGTCTTCAAAATCAAACTGCAACGCCCGGTTAAGTTTTTCCTGACAGAGATTAACCGCCCTGATAGTGCGATCATCCTTTTCGGTGGCTTTGATAGACGTACCCATAACTCCGATGATCGGAATGAATGCCGATGCGAGCAAGGCCATCGCCAGCATTACCTCAGTTAGAGTCATACCATGTTTTCTAAGGCTTTTCATCAGAACCCCCCCAGATCTTTGGGGTCAAGTGTGACCGCCATGTCGAGCTTGGCCTGAATTCCCTGATCGACTGAAGTTTCAGGATGCCCTGGATTTTGCATGGTCAGCCTGAGGCCGACTACCTTGTCGGTTTCGCCACCCGGGGCATCAGGGTCGGCAAGAGCCCAGGAGATTGTTAAAGAGGCCACGTCGTTCAACTTATATGTATACGGCACACTGCCAAGGCCGAAATTTGCCGGCAGATTGGAGAATTTTGCAGCAAAATTCGGAAAAACCGTTGTGTCGGGTTTGAAATTGGCAGTGCTGTTGAAATAGTCGATGCCATCGTAAGCAACAGCCTGGGTATTGGCATGCAGATGCAGAGTGTAAAGATTTTTTTCAGCCGGAACTGCCATCAGACAATGGTAGACGATTACACCCTTGGCAGCACCAGGCAATGCCGTCATATCCGGTTTTGCTACCGTAAACAGCATCAATCTTTGATTCGAGGTAATTTTTGAAACCGAAACGCCATTTTTGAGAGTGACGAAATTGCAGGCCGACGAAGTTATCTGATTCGCGGCTCCCGGGTTGATCGAGGTCGCATTGGCAGCCTGCTCGATTCTCTCTTTGAGAATCATCAGAAATCTTTCGCCATCCTTCTGCCGGGTCAGCTTCCAGCTGCCGCTCATGAACATGCGGCTGCCCATACGGTAAAATGAGAACAGTCCCCCGGTTAATAAAGCAAAAACAGCACTCGCAATGATCACTTCGACGAGTGTAAAGCCTGCTAACCGCTTTTTAAAATTCAGAGCACTCATAAAAAAAGTCTCCCTCGATTTCATGACGCAATTTAAATGCCATGGGTCGGATCAATTCCCTTCGGAGTCAGAACTATCGGTCAGGTCTTCAATCTTGTGTATTACAGAATCAACTACTCTGAAGACTTCAGGGGGAACCCGGTGAGTCGCGTAAATCTGCCGCATCACCCGGGACAGAATGCTTTCACCACCCGAAAGGACCAGGGGGTATGGGCGCATCGGCAGAAGATTCACAGCTTCGGGAAAATGTGTCAATTCAAGCCAGTTGATCAGCTCCCGTGATGGAGGAGTTTCATCCATCGGATGCGCAAGATTGCTTTTCGCCAGAAATGAATAGAACAATGAAGAATTGATACCGGGAACGCCTTGTCCATACATTTCGCCGGCCTGATAACGCACCGGAAAACCATATGGAACCGGTACAGAAGTGTTCAAAACCAGATCGAAACTTTCAGAGGCGGCTACCATCCTGACCGTAGCAAGTATTTCACGCTCGATTTCATCGAGCATGCTGCGGGTGGTGGCCGGATCGGTCAACTCAGGGCATGCGGCCGCATATCTGAGATCGGCGATTCTGTCGCTGAGCGTTTTTTCTTCTCGGGCAAGAATTGTAATCTCATTTTCACGACCGGCTGGTTCTGCCATCAGCAGTGATTTCTGCCGGTCGATCTCCTGAAGATTCTGTTCAAGCTTCTGTGCTTCTTCTGCCTTCTCGAAAGCAGCCGGAGCATTCTTTAAGGCAAGAACCGCCCTTTCGAAATCTTCAGAATTGAGACCAGCTTCGACGCGATAAAAACCCATCCGGTCGAAATCGAAGAGAGCCATACGCGGATGTAGACTGGCTGCCAGGCAAAGGTCGATGGTCGCCACTCTCATTTCAGCTGCCATCAGAAAAGCCGGCAGGAAAACAATCATCAGAATTACAGAAACGGTCAGCCGCATCTTACTGTTCTCCAGCTCGTTGAAAAATAATGGGGTCATCAGTCTGCGCAAACATAAGGCCAATAAGGCCCGCCCGGCTCAGGTAAGTCTCCAGACAATCAGGATCGCTGCTGTAGAAAAAATGCCTGAGGTCATTGCCGCCAAAAACAGGAGGATTGGCCGGAAACCTCGGCAGTTTGTTGATAACCACCGTATTAGATGCCATTTCGGCTCTGCATATGCTCTTCACAAGATCGGAAGCTACGGCAAAAAGGGTAGAGAAAGCTGGAACCCCTTTCTGATCGAGCAATTCCCGTTCTCCGGCCAGCCTTTTCCGCAGCATGTCGATTTCTCTGTCATATTCACCAATCTTCAACCAAACAGCAGACTCATCGGTACCAGCATTGACCATGGCACTGGCGACAAGGTCGGATTTTGCCTGGTCAAGGGCTGATATTTGACCGGTCAGACTGGCGACACGGTTCTGCAGAACTTCTACCGGAATGATCTCGCTGGGCGTACCCTTAAATCTACCAGTCTCTGGATCAAATTGCCGCATCAGCGGATGCCGATTCAGCAGGCGCTCAAAATCAACGGCTTTGAATTCAGTTCCTTCCAGAATATGGGGTACCAGAAAAGCAAAAATACTTAACAGCTGCAAAATTTTTTTACAGTTATTCATTCCGGTAACTCCGGAAAGTCAAACGAATAAGGATCGACTAGCAGATCTGGTCGCCGCAACAACAGTCTGTGGCTCAGCAGTGTTTCAACAAGCGGATGATCTTCGCTGATACTAAGACGGGTCTGATTAACCGGATAAACCGATAAAGACATGATACGCCCCGGAACAGGAACCTGATAAAAAATGAGCGACAGCCAGCTCTGGGCAGCTGTTTCCTGTGCCCATGGGCGCACCGGATCAGGCTGAACAGCTCGAATACGCCCCGACTGCATCACCACAAGCTGATGACAGTTAAAAAGCGAATTCAGATCTGAAAAAAATGCAACTTTCAGAAAACAGCGGTCAGTACTCAACAGAATCCTTCCAGATTTTTTGTCGCTGATATCGCGTGCCATCGCCAGCATTGAACCCCCGGCAGGAATGGCTTCCCAGGGAAGTTTTGCGGCCGGGTCGGCCAGAAAACCAAGCAGACTCATAGCCAGACTGCGGTAAAGATCAAGACCGGCAACCCATGTTACGCCTGACACTGGATTCTGCTGCATTCTTATCGAAACCTGATTCAGCTCGGCCAGCGGGAAAAAAGGCGCTGCGACCGGGATCTTCAGATAAAAAACAAGTTTCCAGTCATGCAAAGCCAGGCTGCAGGCTTCGGCCTGCAGAAAATACGACAGAAAAGCCAGCAGAACTGCAAAAACTTTGTTATTTGACCTGATGGACATAGCTACAGATTAACAGTTTTTGCCACTTACAACAACTTTCTTCATCCTGCAGGCAATGATCTCAGATCAACTGATATTGATCATTCGACACGGATTTCTATTTCGGCGGCCATGTCTCCATCGGTTACGGCGCAGATGCGGTAAACCCCACGCGCCAGCGGCCAATAGGCCTCATAAGGAGGTGGAGTTCTGACAAATTCGCTGCCATTGATCAGCCAGATGATTTCTGGCACCGGTTGTGATGGAATCGCGCGCAGCAGGGCAAAATTCTCATGACTGGCAGACATGACATAACAGTCTCCGTCATGCGGAGAAACAATCCTGACGCTGCCCGGCTCGCTCTGCAGCGCCGATGGTTCCACGATCAGCGGCCCGCTGGCAACTGCGACGACCTGCGGTTCGGCAGGCAGCAACCCGCTCAGGTTCCAGGGGTCTGTCATATCTTTCTCATTGACCAGCCTGAAGGGGTCGACATCGAGAACTTTACGCCGTTGCCGCAACCAGCTTGCGTAATCTGCCGGCAATTCGTGAATTTCCTGAGACGACCGGTGAAAAGCACAGAATGGTGGCAGAGGATTCGCAGCCACAAACAGTTCCCGGCCGGTAAGCGGGCAAAAACCGTTTGGAATCTGACCTGAGATCGAACATACAGAATGCCTGGAAATACCTTCAGGTTCTTTGGGAGGATCTATCTGAAAACTTTTCTCAAGGTAATCGACAAGATTCTTGAATATCGGGCCACAAGCTGTTGCCCCACTCAGTGCCCGCGTTGGAGCACCGGTAAAGTTGCCCGCCCACAATGCAATGATGAAACGGGAATTCACCGCCAGCAGCCAGCAATCTCTGTATTCTGTGCTCGTTCCGGTTTTAATGGCAACAGGGGCGGCGGTTTTAAAAAAGGCTGGGTTTCCGAAGGTGAGCAAACGGGCCGAGGGGTCTGCGAGCATGTCAAACACCATATAGGCAGTCTGCGACGAAACAATGTCGTTGCACTGATGCGGCTGACCAATAAAATACTCAAGCGGCTTCAAACGCCCGCCGTTGACAAAAATGCCATAAGCCCTGACAAGATCGAGCATGCGCAGTTCCGGGTTCCCGATCGCCAGTCCCAGACCAAAAAAATCGGCAGCACCACTTTTTGCCGGCAAAATTTCGAGATCGACAAGAAGCCGGTAAAAATTCTCGACACCAAGCATATTCAGCATCTTCACTGCGGAAATGTTAAGACTGTTTCCCAGCGCCGATCTTATGGTGACCGGACCGTAAGACTTGCGGTCAGCATTGTAGGGGTTGTATTCACCTCGCGACGTTTTGAACGACTGCATGGTATCTGGAATCACAAATGATGGATAATAACCGCTCTCAAGCGCCAGAGCATAGAGGAATGGCTTGAGTATCGAACCACCAGAGCGTCTGGCAATACAGACATTGTTATAACCGGCGGCCAGTGGCCCGTATTGGACTGACCCCGCCATTGCCAGAATTTCGAGATTACGGGAGTCGACGATCATGCCGCCGGCCTGATATGCTCCGTTTTTCATGAGCCTCGGCAGATGCGCTGTCAGAGTCGAGGTCAGCAGATCCTGCAGGTTCATGTCGATCGTGGTGACTTTTCGACCTACCGGGGGGCCGAACAACGAAACTACCAGGTCGCAAAAATGCGGCGCATTGAACGGTCGGCGGCGCCGCCAGCCAGGAATATGCACCGACAAGGCGTTATGATATTGAGATTCGCTGCATTTCCCAGCCTGGCGCATTTCTTCAAGAACCCAGGCACGTCGCTTCGTCAATCTGAGATTTCCTCTGGCAGTGAAAGGGTCGAAGCGTCCTGGTGCCTGAATTGCAGCCGCCAGCGCAGCACTTTCTCCAAGATTCAGCATTTCCACGCTTTTGCCGAACAGCAGAGAAGCTGCCATGCTGACACCGCGCACATTGCTGAACATAGATACCGCATTGAGATACTTTTCCAGAATCTCTGCCTTGCTCAATTGTTCCTCGAGTCTGATCGCCATCAGAAGTTCGGAAAGCTTGGTGAGCAGGGTGCGCGGCCTTGGCCTGACGACTCTGATCAGTTGCTGGGTGATCGTCGACGCTCCAGAAACAATCTTGCGGTTGTTCAGATTTTGCCACAGGGCTCTGAATATGGCCTTGAGATCGAACCCGGAATGCGAAAAGAAATTGCGGTCTTCAGCTGTGAGCACCGCGGTAATGAGATCGGCAGAATGGCTCGCCAACGGCGAATAGATGAAATAGTCACCATGCGACGATGGGAAAACCCTCAAAATGCGGCCATTGCGGTCGGTATATACACCCCCGGCAGCGAAATGAGAGGTAATATAAGGCAGAGGATCGTCACAGACAAGCGGCAGAATATAACTGCGCCCGACGACAACCGAGACAGCTGCCAGTAGACAAAACAGCAGCACCAACAGCAATTTTTTCCTGATCTGCATCACAATTCAGCCTTCAAAGCAGCCGCCATGACTGTCATCAGTCATGGCGGCGCTGTATTCATATTTCTTTCAAGTCACTGACCCGGCAGACTGCGAATTGTTGCGGGCACACCCATGCCGTT
>CAZPCO010000085.1:0-9997 GCA_964585025.1 uncultured bacterium
ACCACATGGATCTCGACGAGGCCAGCGATGTAAAAAAGCTGCTGCAACACGACGAATACACTGCCGGCGGTATCATGACCACCGAATATGCCGCAATTTTCGAAGATTTTACTGTAGCCAACGCTTTTTCACACATGCGTCTCGTGGCTCCTGATATCGAAATCATCTATTACATGTATGTTCTCGACAACCAGGATCGTCTCAAAGGCGTCATCTCGATCAGAGACCTGCTGTCAGCCACCCCGTCGATGCCGGTTTCCGAGATCATGGATACCGACCTGGTCACCGTCAGCCCGGAAACTCCGCAGGAAGAAGTCGCCAACATTCTGAACAAGTATGACTACATGGCGATTCCGGTTGTTACCGGCCAGGGGCAGATACTTGGCGTCGTTACCGTCGATGACGTCATGGACGTTATCGAAGAAGAAGCGACCGAAGACATCATGAAGCTCGCCGGTACTTCCGAAGAAGAGCTGACTAACACCTCGCCGCTGCAGGCATGCCGCGCTCGATTGCCCTGGCTGCTGATAACTCTGGGAACTGGCTTCATCACCAGTACTATTCTGAAATATTTCATGCATGAATTCAAAGAGGTCATCGCTCTGGTGTTCTTCGTACCGGTGGTCATGGCCATGGGCGGTAACACCGGCATTCAGTCTTCGACACTCGTCATTCGCGGGCTGGCTCTGAACTCCTTCAACAGCGGCGACCTTTTCAAGCGTCTGCTGCGGGAAATCGCTGCCGGCGCCATGATGGGGCTCGCATGTGGGCTGGTTGTCGGCCTCTGGGCCGAATATCTGATTGCGACCGGAGAGGCCGCATCAGCCAATTTTTCGGCGATTTATCTCGCCATGACCGTGGGGCTGGCAATGGTTGGCGCTATGACCTTTGCGGCGATGTTCGGCGCTATGGTGCCGATTCTCTTCGACCGCTTCAAAATCGACCCGGCCGTGGCTTCCGGGCCGTTCGTCACTTCATCGAACGATATCTTCGCGCTCTTGATCTACTACGGCGTCTCGGCCCTGCTGCTGTCGATGGCCTGACAGGCTTACACGCGGTCGCTGAGCGAAGTCGAAGCGGCCAGGCTGGATTAGACAAGCCTGAAATCGGGTATCATTACATATTGAAAGCGGGAGCAACAGAGCAGCTGAGACTGCTTCGTCGCCTTGCTCCTCGCAGTGACATTCTTATGCTATAGCGGACAAAGCGAAGCAATCTGCATTCCCAGTATCCGTATTCACAGATAGTTTGCGGGTCACTCCGAACTCAATGTTTTTCGACCCCTGAAATCTTCTGGAGAGCCGGGTTGGGTAACATATAGTCGGTGCGGTCATCGAGGGCAAGTGGCTTCGCCCAGTCGCCTGCATTGAACATCTTTTTGAACTTGCGGCCAAAGATGGCGCCATAGCGGTTGATGTAGTCTTCCTGTTTATCTTTGCCTTCGAGAAACAGCGAGCCGAGGCTTTCGATCTCTGCGACCGCGCGGCTGACCACCCCTGCCCTGATCAGAGCATACATCGAAATGCCGAAAAAGTGATACCAGGCGCCGTAGTTGTCACCCATTTCGATCGAATCATGCCGCAGATAAGCAAGCTTCTTCTGGATCGGGTCGTTTTCGCGGTCGACGCGGTAAGGATCGCCGGCCAGCACATTTTCGGCGGTCAGCAGGGTCAGATACAGATTACCCTTGTTCAGAACGTAGCTTTCCTGAAACATGTGGTGCAACTGCAGCTTTTTGTCGGGGTATTTGAGAATTCTTTCGGTCAGGGCGGCTTCCTGGCCGGTTACCGCATAGCGTGAAGTCCAGCCGCAGGCCAGCAGCAGAAAAACCTTCGAACGGAAAAACAACGGGCTGGGAAATTCTTTCTGTTTGCGGAAAATATGCCGGCCGAGCCGGTGCCAGAAACCGTAGATCAGATAGCGTTTTGCTTCAGGCGACCAGCGGTGCTCTTCGCCAAGGGTCGGAATGATGCGCGGGTAATAATACAGCATGATCTCGCGGCACTTGTTGACCAGCCGGTCGACATCTATCGGAACGGTTTTGCCGATTACATAGCCAAGTTTGTCTTTTTCGGCGTTTTCGAGAGCCTCGAGTTCCTTTTCTTTCTCAATTTCTGCCTGCGGGTATGAATTTTTGACCAGGGTATCGAGAAGTTTCTGGGGCACCTGATCGAGCTTGCGGATCAGAAAGGCGTCGCCCTTCGGGTCTTCGAGGCAAAGCCCGGTCTGCTGATAATGTGTCGCTTCCTTCGTTTTAATCCAGTCTTTGAACTCGCCCGCAACAACCGGACCGGCAAAAACGACCAGAAGAACAACCAGAATTGCGTATCTGCTTCTGCTCATTATTATGTACCCCTTGATGGCATTATCTTTTCATTATAATGATTTTTTTTAAAGCCAGAAGATCTTTCATTCCGAAAGTAAATTATGGGGCAGCAAAAAATTTCTGACGTTCTCTAACATCTCTTAAAGAGCCGGCTAAAAGAACAGCAATATTTTTTATTTCAGCTGCAGCCGAAGTTTTTCTGCAGCAAAATCAGACAACAATGGCACCAAATCAAAGCCTTGTCGTTTTCCGAGACTGATAATCCTGCCGTTCCAGTTCCTGATGAAATTTTCATAGCTGACGGTTACAAGCCCACGCAGTGGATCTGCCAGCCACAGTGTTCTGTCGCTGCTTTTCCAACCTATAACAGCTATTGCATGCTCAACGTTATAGATGCCAACCTCGACAGTTATCAGAAAGGGAATATTTTCTTCAAGCACAGAAGCAAAATCTTTGGGGCTGTAAGCCGCTTCTGAAAAACCGAGATTTCGACAACCGGCTACCGAGTGGCCAGTTAAAGAACCGATCAACAGAGTCTTAACCTTTTTAGCCGCCTCATATTCATTGATTGCTTCGCCATAAAGCCGGCAGATATTGGTCAGGGCCGACGGAACACAGGTTACCTGCAGGGTCTGCAACGTCACCCCGTGAGAATCAAATTTTCCAGGGCCGACAAAGGGTGCCGCCGGCATGATTATTATCAATTCAGCGGCTGTACACCCAAGAAAAACAAGCGCCAGAAGCATCTTTGAAATCCGGCGGAAGTCAGCGTCTACGCATGAATAGGTCTGGTTCGCCAGATAGCCAAGCAGAAGCAGTTTCATCACGCAGACAATTACCCAGACCGGCAGAGCCGGGTCGAACTCGACCGCATGGCTGAAGAAGCCATTTCGCGAAGCAATAAAGCTGGCGACAAAAAACATCGTAGCCAGAGCGGCAGGCATTTTTAGCCGCCCCAGATCATTGGAAACCGAAACGGGATTGTAAAGCAATGCCCGGCACCGCGCATACAGAATTACCAGACCTGCCCCAGTCAAGCCTAGGAAAGCCTTCAGCCAGAATTCGATATACATGCTGCGATTATAGCACGAAAAGCCACAGCCAACCCGTTTAAGCAGACCAAATTCGAGAGCGCTTGTATTGGCTGAAATTTTCGAAGGCTTATGCTAGAATGGGGCTGAAGAACACTGCGGTGTTTCCTGATGAGGAGGAACTGGCCATGGCCCTTGAAGAGCATGTTAAGCTGAACGCCGACGCGGCGATGCGCCTGCGCATGGAAGACCGCGAACGTGACCGCATCGAAGAGATAATCAAGCGCAGCGCCGCGATCAAGGAAGGCCGGGCTATCGGTCGCGAAGAAGGCCGGGTTGAAGGCCGAACGGAAGGTCGAACTGAAGGCAGAAACGAAGAAAAGCTCGAAATTGCCGGAAAACTCAAAGCCGAAGGCATGCCCGCCGCCCTGATTCAAAAAATCACCGGTTTGAGTGAAGACGAGATAACCAGCCTGCCTGCATCGACGCCCAATACCTGAGGTATTGCAATTCTATTCAGACCAATAACCATCATGAATAGACAGAGTCTGCGTTTGCCCTGAGGTATAGTGTAAGAATAGCTTTTGCTGGCGTTTTGCATTATATTGGATTCATATAACGCCATCACAGAGGAAATGTCATGTTCTGGGCCAGACATAGAAGGCTTTTGTTGTTTCTCGTCTACGTTCTCTTCTTTTTGCACACTGCTGTCTGGCACTACTGGGGCCTGCAGGGCGTCGGGCATCTGGGCTTTGGCGAATTTTTCGCAACTATGCGCTCTGGCGTAATCACGGCCGGAACGGTTTTTTCAATTCTGGTGTTCGTGCATGCCCTGTTTTTTGGCGGGCTTTTCTGCGGCTGGTTCTGCCACTGGGGCATCACCCAGGACCTCGCTGCCTGGATAATGAACAAGGCCGGCATCAAACCGCAGATGCGGCACCTCGACTCCCGGCTCATTCCCTGGATATGGTTCGGAATCATCATCGCCCAGGTTGTCATCTTTTGGGTTTATAACGGCCTGCCGCAGAGCTTCTCGTTCAACACCTCGGCAACGCCGGTCTGGTCAGGCGTGCCGCGCTCGATACTTCTGATCTGCCTTACAACCATGATCAGCGGTTTCATTCTGATTTTTCTGTTTGGGGAAAGGGCCTTCTGCCGCAGCATCTGCACTTTCAGGCTCTGGTTCAGCTGGTTCGAGCGGTTTGCACCCCACAAGGTGCGTCAGATGAAGGAATGCACCTCATGCAGCCAGGAATGCACATCTTCATGCCCGATGGGCCTCGACGTGGCTGCCGAAATCAGAGACATGGGCCAGGTGCGCAACACAGAATGCATCAAGTGCCATATCTGCATTGGCGCCTGCCCCAACCAGGCCCTGGCAACCTCGATGCGCCAGAACAGCTTTTGCAGACAAGGCCAGCCGGCACCGGCCAAACCGGCTCTCAGCCCTTCTATTTCACTGCTGCAGGCGGCCATGGCGATCATCATCGTCGTGACTTTCGGTTTCGATGTCGGCGGCAATATGTCGCTGTCGCTTGGTTTTCTCAGTGGTTTCATGCTTATCCATATCTGGCACACCAGATCGATCAGCCCGTTTGAAGCGGTTGTATCAATTCTGGTAGTTATCGGGCTTTATTATAAAGACGATCTGAATGACCCGGTATCGCTTGCAAAAGGCCTGACCGCCATAGCGGTCTTTCTGCTGACCGCGAGATTTGCAGGTTTTTCGCGGGGCTTCGACTTTCTCGACAGAGAAGCCCATGAATTGAAGGCTGCCAGAGGCCTGACCGCTGTGGTCATCATTTTTGCCCTGATTCTAGGAGCCAGAGAAGCGCAAACAAGCATACTCATCCACAAAGCGAATGCGGCCCGCCAAAGCAACGACACCGCCACTTACGCCACTATCATGGAAAGCTGCGCCGGCTCGCACTCTGACCCGGCCGGCGCATATTTCGATCTTGGCAAGGCACAGCTTAAAATCAATCTGCCGGATAAAGCTTCGGCCAGTTTTAAAAAGAGCCTTGAATTGTTGTTTTCAGCCCCCGTTGCCATCGACATGTATGAACTGCTGCGATCTTTCGCCACCAGAGAAGTTGCCGATGAATTTGCCACCTGGCTCACCGGCAGATACCCGGATACCGACGAATTCATCTTTCTCAAGGGCGAACTGCTGATCGAAAAGAATGACTATAATAGCGCCGAAGCCCTCTATCAAGGTTTCATCGCACGTAAACCCGCGCACCATGATGGCTATATCGCCCTCGGCACCCTGCGTCTGCAGCAGTCAAAACTCGACGAGGCCGAAGAACTGTTCAACCGGGCTTATGCGCTTGCACCGGCCAGTTCCGCGTATTTCGTGGCAGCAGTCAACCACCTGCGCGGCCGACCCGAACAGGCCGAAAAATTCTACGCCGAAGCGGTCAGCAGCAACCCGCCCAATGTCATTTTTCTCATGGATCAGGCCGGTAACTACGCTGCCCAGCAGAAACTGGATGCCGCAATCGCTGCCTGGCAGAAGGTTCTCGAAATAGCGCCCCAAGAGACAGCCGCCCGCGAAAACATCGAGCAGGCCAGAGCCGCACAAGCTGCGGGCACCCCCCTGATTGCCGAAGAGCGGCCCACCGCTCCCGGTTACTGAACTTTACCTGATCGAGCGGCCAATCGCTGCGGCAACTTTGCCGGCCCGGCCGGAGATTTTTGCAAATTCGGCGGGAGTGATCGACTGGGTGCCATCGGAAAAAGCGGCTTCGGGGTGCTCGTGCACTTCGAGCATGACGCCGTCGGCGCCGGCTGCCAGGCTTGCCTGGGTAAGCGGCCCGACGAGAGAATTTTTGCCGCTGGCGTGGCTGGGGTCAACGATGACCGGCAGATGCGAAAGCTCTTTGAGAGCCGGAACAGCGCCGATATCGAGGCTGAAGCGCGTGAAGTGCTCGAAGGTGCGTATGCCGCGCTCGCAGAGAATTACATCGGTGTTGCCGTAAGAAATCAGGTATTCGGCGGCGCAGAGAAGTTCTTCGAGACTCGAACCCATACCGCGTTTGAGAATTACCGGTTTTCTTATCTGCCCGAGGTGTTTGAGCAGCTGAAAATTGCTCATATTGCGGGTGCCGACCTGAATTATGTCGACATGATCGGCAACCAGTTCGGCTTCGAAAGGATCGCGGACCTCGGTGAGTATCAGCAGGCCGCTCTGTTCGCGAACCTGACGCAAAACGGGAATTCCGGCCTTGCCCAGCCCCTGGAAACTGTATGGCGACGACCGCGGCTTGAAGATCATGCCACGAAAAACATGCCCGCCGGCAGATTTTATCTGTTTCGCCAGACTGACAGCGCCTTCTTCAGATTCGATGGCGCATGGGCCGGCGATCATCACTACCGCATCGCCGCCAAAACAGACCGAATTGCCGACGTTAACCAGAGAGTTTTTCTTCTGGCAGCGCCGGGAAGCAAGATAATAGGAATACTGCCCCGGAATGACTTCGGTGATGCCTTTCCAGCTGGCGATACTGCGCGCGGCCTCGTCTTCGCCGGGGCCGTCGATCGAAACCAGAACCTGCCCATACTGGTGGACCAGTCGGGTGTAAAAACCCATCTTCTGCAGTTTCAGGCACAGATCGTGCTGCAGCTGTTCGGTCAATGAATTGTCCAATACCAGAATCATTCCGGTTCTCCTTACCCTGCAATTATTCGCTGAACACCGGTTCTCCGTCGATGATCAGATCGTAGAGACCGTTCTGACCAACCTGGTAACCGATCTGCCGGAATGAATCTAGCCCGAAAAGGGCTATATCCATGCGCCGCCCAACTTCGATCGCTCCGACTTCACTGCCCATACCGAGTGCGTGCGCCGCGTGCAAAGTGCCGGCAATCAAGGCTTCTGAGGCGCTGAGTCGTAACTGCAGCATTGCCAGCGACTGAATTATATTGGCCCCGAGAAACTGGCAGCTGCCGGGATTGTGATCCGAGGCTATGGCAAGTGGCAACCCGGCTTCGATCATTTTGCGCGCCCTGGCATGATGCCCCTCCATCAGGTAAGTGGAAGTGCCTGGCAGGACCGTCGGAATTACGCCACTGCCGGCCAGTTTCCTGATCCCGGCCTCGTCGGTCATCAGCAGGTGATCGGCGCTCACCGCCCCGAGTTCAACAGCCAGATCGACGCCGCCGAGCACATTCACCTCGTCGGCATGTATTTTGGCCTTCAGGCCGTGTTTCAGGCCGGCTGCAAGGATGCGGCGCGACTGCTCGACCGAGAATGCCTTGTTTTCGGTAAAAACGTCATTGAACTGCGCCATACCAGTTCGAGCAACCTCAGGAATCCAGGTTTCGCAGATTTCTTTGACAAAACCTTCGGGGTCGGAACGACGGTCGGCAGGCACCGCATGTGCGCCCATAAAGGTCGCGACAATGCGCACCGGGTATTCGGCCCGAAGCTGCTCGATAACCCGCAGCATCTTCAGTTCGTTTTCCAGATCGAGCCCATAACCGGTTTTGATTTCGATGGTAGAAATACCGGTCTTCATCGCCAGTTCAAGCCGTTCGGCCGATTCGGCGAAAATCTCGGCTTCGCTCAGATTGCGCACCGCATTCGTGGTGCGCAGTATGCCACCGCCGGCCGCGAGAATATCCAGGTATGAACGGCCCTGCACCCGCATTTCAAATTCATCGCTGCGGTCGCCGGCATAGACGAGATGGGTGTGCGAATCGACAAAACCGGGCACCGCCAGCAAGCCTTCGCCATTGTAGAATCTGGTATCGGCATCGATAAGCACATTGGCGCCAAGATCGGCTGCCGGGCCAACCCAGACGATGCGGCCATTTTTCGCGGCTATGGAAACACGCCGAAGTTCTTCGGTCTGCCAGCCCACCGGGCTGCTGCCGCCACGGTATGGCGCCGGGTAAACGACGGCTGAATCAAGATTGTGAACGATAAAATCTGCATGCGGTCTGTTTTCTGGCATATGACTCTCCTGGTCAGACGATCTCGACGACTTTGCTGACCCGTTCGACGAGACGACTTTCCCAGAGCAGGTCACGGGCAGTGCGCAGATCGGGAGCCAGGATGCGATCTTCGCCGAGTGCGGTCACATGCTCGCGCAGCAGCTCATAAGCCGCCGCAGTGCCTTTTCCGAGTCGCAGGGGCTTGACGAATTCGTATGCCTGAGACGCGCTCAACCATTCTATAGCGAGAACCTGGGCCGTGTGTTCGAGAATCTGGGCGGCTTTGCGGGCGGCGATCGTGCCCATACTGACGTGGTCTTCCTGGTAGGCAGAGGTTGGAATCGAATCAACCGAAGCCGGGTGGGCAAGAATCTTGTTCTCACTGACCAGCGAGGCAGCGGTGTATTGAATGATCATCAGACCTGAATTCACGCCGGGGTCAACCGACAGAAACGGTTTGGTTTCGTTGATCAGCGGATTCAGGAGCCGGTCGATGCGGCGTTCGCTGATATTAGCAAGTTCTGCCATGATGATGCCGAGAAAATCGCCGACAAAAGCCATCGGCTGGCCGTGAAAATGGCCACCTGAAATGATTTTATTTTCACTGAGGATTATCGGGTTATCGGTGACGGCGTTGAGCTCTATGGTTACCTGGTCGACGAGATGATTCAGATTCTCGCGGGTCGCACCATGCACCTGCGGAATACATCTGAGACTGTAGGCATCCTGCACTTTGGTGCAGCCGATATGGCTGTCGCGCACTTCAGAATCGGCAACGCAGGCCAGAACATTAGCGGCAACCTGTTTGAGGCCAGGGTAAGGGCGCAGAGCGATAAAATCAGGGTCGAACGGCTTTGTCGAGCCCTTCACCATTTCGACGGTCATGCTGGCGATGATGTCGGCCGACCTCGAGACATGCAGCGAACGATACAAGGCCAGAGCCAGCACACCGGTCATTACCGAGGTGCCGTTGATGAGGGCCAGGCCTTCTTTTGCATGCAGCTGAATCGGCTTCAGGCCAGCCTTTTCGAGAGCCGGCAGGGCCGGATGGCGATGGCAGCATTCGCCGCCGAGAACTTCGCCTTCGCCCATCAGCACCAGCATAATGTGTGACAGAGGAGCTAGATCGCCGGAACAGCCGACAGAACCCTGCTGCGGCACCCAGGGAATCACGTCTTTGTTGAGCAAATCGGCAAGAGCTTCGATAAGCATCGGCCTGACGCCGCTGACACCGTGGAGAAGTGAGTTAATACGGATGGCAATCATCGCCCTGACGGCATCACGGGCAAAAGGAGCGCCGACACCGGTTGCATGGCTTCTGATAAGATTGGTCTGCAGTCTCTCGAGGTCGGAGCGGTCAATGCGGGTGTTGCACAGATGGCCGAATCCGGTGGTAATGCCGTAAACTACTCGGTTTTCCTCGATCAGTTTATCGACGATATCGCGCGAAGCTTTGACGCGCTGCATGGCATCGGCAGCGATACAGACCGGTTCGCCACTGGCTATGCGCCAGACTTTTTCGATGGTGAGACTCTTACCGTTGAGTTCTATCATTTCTGGATTCCTTCCCGTTTCATTTGTTTATCTGGGCTGTACCGGCGCTGCATGCTGCTCGATCGGCAGGCTTTTGATGGCCTGACAGGGGCAATTGCGTTCACAGGCAGTGCAACCAAGACAATTCCTGGCATTGACCGGTTCTACA
>CAZPCO010000086.1:0-9989 GCA_964585025.1 uncultured bacterium
ATTCGGCGATGCTTTTCATTACTTCACTTTCCTTTCGATGCGACCTGATATTTTGCTGCACCCTTTCGGATGTAACAGGGCCAAAATAGCACTTAATTTCGAACTTCTCAATACTTTGTTTAAAAATTCTCAAAGTATTCGCGAAAAACTATTCATTCTTCGCATTGGTTGCGGCTTAGCAGCTTTTGAACAATAGCAGCTGCCGGCTGTTGAAAAATCATGGCGATGAGAATTGGAATGCTCGCTTCAGTAGGAAAGTGAGCCAGTGCAATAACCAGCCCGGCGCTGGTGTTGCGGATTCCGGCACAGAATATACACGAAAGTTTGATAGAATGCTTGAAAGAAAAAAGTTTAGCCAGAAGCCAGCCGCTGACGAAACCAAATAAAACCATGCCGAGGGAAACGAAAAATGCTGCCGGTATGCGGCGTATAATCTCTGCGGCAGCACTTTGGGCCGCCCCGGTATTGACCGTTATCACGGCACACATGCAGAAAAATGAAACCGGGCCAAAATATTGAATATAACGCTGATGGAATCTTCCGGCAGTAAAATCATGAACAGAGAGACCGAGCACAGAAGGAATGACGATCATCTTGAAAAGACTGACGATCATTGCGGTGTAGGCAATTTCTATCTTGCGCCCGGCAAAAAGAAGCATTACCAGTGTTACAACGACCGGGCTCAGCAAGGTATCGATTGTGGCAGAAGCAAGAGATAGAGCCACGTCTCCCTTGCTCAGTCCCGTCCAGATGACGCCGGTAATTCCAACCGGGAGAGCGGCTGCCAGTACAAACCCGGCTATCAGCTCAATGTTGCCGGCCAGAGTGTATTCAGCAATGAGACTTGCAATAAAAGGGGTCAGCAGATGATGCAAAACCACGATTACCAGCAACGGCAGCGGTTTTCGGAAAATATTGCCCAGGTCTTGCCAGCTGGTTTTGACCGCGGTTACAAAAGTCATGAAAGCGAACATTGGCGCAACCAGGCAGCGCAGTGGGTCGAGGGCTGAACCGAAGATCATTCCGATGAACATCGCCGAGAGCATGAAAAAAATCATGCGTGAGTTGAGATAGTCGTAGAGTATTTCGCCGCGTGGTCTCATTCTGGTTGTGTGTGCTGTTTTGAGTTTGTCTGTGTTTGTGGATGATTGTCAGCTGCTTGGTTCAGAGATTTCGCAGCCATTCTTCATATTCTGCCTGGAAATCGCCCATGCTTTTACCGGTAGCCTCATTCATGGCCTCATCGAGACTTTTGCCACGCCCCAGGCTTGAAAGAAGGCTATCAAAAGATTGTTCTCCATAAAATTCAGCCATGCAGCGTACTGCCAGATACGAGGCCAGATAACCACGGGCAATCTGGTAATGAGACGAGCCGCCGATCAAAGATGGTACCTGGTTGAGTTCGACAAAATTACGCTTGTCAATGAAGTCCTTCTGCAGAATGTTTTCGTAATCCGGACGCAGGGTTTCAGGTGATCCGTAGGCGGCGTTGAATTCCTGATACTGGGCCAGACCTTCGTTGAGCCACAACGGGCAGCGGTTGCTGGTCTTCAGATGAATGATGGTATGAGTGAATTCGTGCGCTAACAGCCCTTTCACGTAATCCGGGCTTTTATAGCCGGATTTCAAAGGAACCATGATCTGGATTCCCTGGGCTGAACCGGCAGACCATTCACGACTGACCTTGTAATATTCTTCGGTTAGAAAAAAGATGATGTTGATTTTTACTTCTGGTTTGAAATTCAGGGAATCGGTAACCTGGAAGAAGATTTCCTCGAGCATCTCAAAGGTGATATCCCCCAGGTCCTGTTGGGAGTTGCCGGCGAAATGGATTACGAAGCGCTGATCTTCTTCACGGGTGGCATCACTGGTCGATGCCAGCAATTCACGGGCCTGATTCAAGGCTTCTTCGATTGCTTTTTTTTCGCGATCATCTTTGGCGAGTTTGAGGGCTTTTTCCCAGAACTCTATTGCTTCGTCGAGATGTTTGAGCTCGAAATGGCATCGGCCCAGTGCGTAAAGAACAAAAAAGGTTTCTGGCTTGCCGGCAAGAACCTTCTCAAAATGTGTGATGGCATTTTCGTAAAGCATCTGCTGCATTGCCGCCAGACCCATTCGCCCGTGCAGGTCAATATCTTCAGGCCTTTTGAAGAGTGCGTTTTCATAATGGCTGAGAGCTTGTTCGTAGTCCCCTTTGAAATAAAGCAGATCGCCCCAGAGAGACTCGACATAATAATCGCCAGGCAGCAGGTCGGCGACCTCGAATATGAGATCTTCGTTGGCTTCGTAGCTAAGACTGCTCTGCAGGGCGATTTTTCGCAGTAGAAATGCTGCCAGATCGACTTTATTCTCATTGGCTGCTGTCGGTTGGTTTGCCAGCTTGCGCAGTTCTTCTATGCGACGGTCGAAGGCTGGGCTGATTGCCGTGATGGCCGCCAGTTCAGCAATAAATTCGGGTGTCGCGGGTTTGAGGTAATCGTTGAAAAGCAGTATCTGACCATTGAGCAGGGCAGACAAAAAAAGTAGAACAGTGGTGGCCAGAATTCGCTTAATCATATTTCTACCTCTAACTAGAACTCTAGCAGAAATTTACCGGTTTGCCTACTGGACAAAGAAAGGCCTTTGTCTCGAAGTAATCTGGGTTTCTATCTTTTGAGGAAGCGGGTGATGACATTCTGAATTTTTTCGATGACGATTGGTTTGGTTATGAAATCGTCCATACCGGCCGCTTCACTTCTGTGCTGCTCTTCACGAGTGGCCCCGGCCGTCAGGGCAATAATCGGAACACGATTTCCCTCAGCCCTTTCTATATCTCTGATTTTGCTGGCGGCTTCGAGGCCATCGAGCTCTGGCATCTGCAGGTCCATGAAGATAATGTCGGGTTTTTCATTTTGCCAGATTCGCAGGGCCTGTTTGCCGTTTCTAGCGATCAGCAGTCTGACGCCGGGCAGCAGATTCTGAAGAATCGAGGCCAGCAGCATCATGTTCATTTCTATATCTTCGGCAATCAGAATGGTAATGCCGCGTGAATCATTGCATGCTGCCTGCTGGTTCGCTCCTTGAGCAGTCTGTTGCTGAGGTTTCTGATGTAAACTTACCCTGGTGAGGTAATGAAAAAGGTCTGCGCTTCTTACTGGTTTCGTCAGGCGAAAAAGTATGCCCAGTTCGGTGCATCTTTTATGCAGGCGTTCGTCATCAGAAGCGGAATGCAGAAGAATGACCGGGAGGCCGTATCTGGAAAGCTGTGGGTGCTGTCTGATTTTTTCGACAGTCGCGAGCCCGTCGATTTCCGGCATGTGGTAGTCGCACAGCAACAGATCGAAAGCAGGCTGACTTTCGAGAATTCTGATTGCCTGATACCCGTTTTCACATTCACTACATTCGATACCCCAGTTGGTGAGCATATCCTTGAGAATGATACGGTTGTTAGTGTTGTCGTCGAGAATCAGGCATCGCTTCAGGGTTATCTGCTCGAAGTCCGGGCTTATACCTGATTCAACCGTGGTTACCAGGTCGAAAAAGAAAGTGGAACCAACTCCGGGTTGGCTGGTAAGCTTGATAGCGCTGCCCATCTTTTTAGCAATGAGTTCAGAGATTATCAATCCAAGGCCGGTGCCACCAAACCGTCTGGTCGTCGAACTGTCGGCCTGGGAAAAGGCTCTGAACAATTTTTTCTGTTGTTCACTGTCGATGCCGATGCCAGTGTCTCTTACTGAAAAGCGGAAGCGGCCACTGCTGTTATCAAGCTTTTCGAAGCATATCTTCAGTTCGACTTCGCCTTTATCGGTGAACTTCACAGCATTACTCAAGAGGTTGGCGAGAATCTGTTTGAGCCTGATCGGGTCGACGACTGCGTATCTGGGCATGTCACGGGCAATATCCAGCAGAACTTCGAGATTTTTGCCACCGGCGTTGAACTTTATAATTTCTGCGCTGGTTTCGATGAGTTCAACCATGTCGGTTTTGATCATTTCGAGGTTCATCATCCCTGATTCGATTTTAGAAAAATCTAGAATATCGTTGATGATGCCAAGCAGGATGTGCCCTGATAGATTGGCGTTTTTAACATATTGATCCTGGGTGGGATCGAGGCGGGTAGTTTTCAGCAATTCTGTAAAACCAATCACACCGTTCAACGGAGTACGAATTTCGTGACTCATATTGGCGAGAAATTCGCTTTTTGCTCTGCTGGCAGCTTCTGCCGCGGTTTTTGCCGCCTTCAGTTCTTCTTCCGCCATTTTTCGCTCGCTGATGTCTTCCATGGCGATCAAAATGCCGCTGACATTGCCTTGTTCATCGAACAATGGAATTCTGGATGTGTCTATCCATGTGGATTTGCCTGTCTGGTCGATTTTTTGCAAGACGGTGTGAATTTCTGGCCTGCCGGTGAGAATGACTCTCTGATCGCAGGAACGTATCGTTTCCGCCTCTTCTTTATTTTCGAACAGATCGTAATCGGTCTTGCCGGTAATGTCGGCAGGATTTGAGAAGCCTGAGAGCCTGGCACCGTTTTCGTTACACCCGATATAAACCAGGTTGCGATCTTTCCAGAAAATCTGCTGTGGAATGCTGTTCATGACCAGTTCAAGCATCTTCTGCGAGTGGGAAAGCTGGTGTTCTGTCTTTTCATTGTCAAGGCAGGCCAGGGCAGAGATAGCCAATTTATTCATCAGCAGCTGCAGCGAACGGCAAAGACCGGTTGCCAGACTCTGGCCGTTTTTCTGGAGAATAAGAATTCCGAACCCGGGAAGATTGAGAACGATATGATTGACAGCATTTTCAACTGAAGAAAGCGGTGTTGCTCTGGCGAAATCTTTCAATTGTCCTTCGGTCTGAGGAAAGCTGAAATTCCTGGCAAAGTCGCTGTCTACAGAGGTTCTCGGAATAGAGATGTGCTTGAACCATTTAAGGATGGGGGAAGGGGTTGCGGTCGGCTGATGCCCGGCGGTAGGGTGGCAATGGCGCCATATTTCTGCAGAGGAGCAGTTCAACGCCCGCATGACCGTAGTCAGTGTCTCTTTCAGCATCGGCGCCAGTTTCAGGGTGTTGCCGATGGTCAGTGAGATCTGATAGAGAATTTCGGTGTCGTTGATATGAGTCATATTATTCGCAATGCTCAGCAGGTTTCATGGAAGATACCCACGACGGTGGTCTTATTGAAAAATTCCAGGTAATCACGGCCGTTGTTGGCGATTTCCCCTAGAGTCATGGCGCCGAACAATCTGTGATTTCCGGCTGCGGCGGCGAGCTCTTCAGATATCCGTTTTTCAAGAAACAATACACGGGAAATGCAGTCGATGATAAAAGCGGTTGCCGGTTGCCCGGGATGGGGCAGAGAGGTTTCTGCTAGTTCCCGGGCCTTACGGGCGGCCATGATAAGAGTTTCAGGGTTGCCGTTGAGAATGCGCACAAAACAGCCGGCTGGAACCTCTCCAACGCAGATCAGGCCATCGCTGGCATTTTTCATCAGCGGGTCCCGGACGATAACTTCAGTGTCGAGCCTGGTTATTCCGAAGGGATAACTTTTAGCCAGTTCGAAAAACTCAACATCAGCGAATTTTCGCCCTGAGTGCGCTTCGACCAGTTCGCGATATACTTCGAATGCCGGGCGCCAGTCGAGCGTTTTCAACAGAGTGCCTTCGGCTTCGGTAACCTTCAGACCCTCGCTGATCGTCTGCCAGCCGTGGGCAACGCCGGTGCCGCAGGCGACCGGCAGTTTGGCGATAACCGCCGAATTTTCGAGCAGACCTTGCGGGGTAAGCAGACATGGTTTCTGCTGAAAAGAGAGCGAACCGGCTCCACCGCCGATAAAATTGCGATGCAGGCCGAAGCTGTAAAACATCGCTTCGATGAGGGCGGTAATTCTTTTGCTCAGACCGTCTACGAACACGACAAAAGTTTCAGCTCCGAATTTTTCTGTGGCAGCCCAGGTATCGGCAAACGGAATGAGCTGGTCTTCATAAACGGCTTTCGGGTTGTCGAGACCATTGACACAGATGATTTCTGGGGCAGCTGCAAGACCTACCAGCACCGTTCCGGTTGCGTAATTGTTCTGTTCAAATATGACCTGGGGAAAAATCCCCCCGAAGATTGGCAGTTTAAAGCTTTTCAACCATGGGTCAAGCTGTTCCGCAGACCAGCCATTGGCGTCACAGGCGAGCACCACGACGCCTTTGACGCCCTGTTCGGTCGACAACTGTTCTGCAGCCATCTGCATGGCTGCAACGCTGCCGTTTTTCTCAAGGATTGCTTTCATCAACACCCTCCTCATACCAACCGACCAAATTCATCTGATAGATCTATTGTAATTATTTCCATTTTTTCGGCAAATACTTGTTTCACTGCCGTGGAAACTGAATTTTGCGGAACCCCTTTGACTTCTGAGAGGCGTTTTAATAATCAGTTTATGTGTTGAAGCAGAAATAAAAGGTATGACCTTTCCCTGAGGAGAACTGTGAGACAAACATCTTTGTGCACCTAATTTTCATTTCAGAAGTCTTTGTTTCGTAAACGCGTTAACAGATTTTTTAGAAAACCTTGAATTATCTGAAACCATTCTTCTCTCAAATTCCCTGGAGTTAAAGACTCCAAAAGCTGAAGATTATTTTCCAACTCATACTTAAGGCTTTCAACATTTTTTTTTCGATCGATAAAAGCTTGAATTGCTGCAAACATGTTAGCATTCAATTTTTTATAAGGCCCAAATCCAGATACAAAGCCAACTTTATGCAAACCGTCAAGCACTTCCAAAAAAGCTTCAAGATTAGCAGGCAAGTCCACTGAGGCTTTTCTGCTGATTGGATTATATCCGTAAGTTGTTATTAATTTTATGTAATGCTTCTTTTCCTGTTCTAAATCGCTATCGTAGACATATAAAGAAATGTTTTTTAAGAGTTTAAAGGCAGTCATAAAGAATCTGGTTTGTGGAATTTTTTTTTGCTGGCTGTTCTGCAGCAGATATACAAATGCGTTTTGGCGTGCAAATCTGTTTGTCAAACCCGTTGTTTCTGATTTTGGGAGTAAAATAATCTCTTCAAGCAGATCCGGTCTTTCTAACGCCAATCTGGTAGCATTTTTGCGTGATTCAGAATCATCTGCAAAAGTAATAATATATCTCAAATACTCTCTTTCGGATATTTGGCAATCACCCTGAACACTGGTTATTATCATTAATAAAATAACGACCAAGTTAAGTTTTTTCATTCTTCCTCCATGACAAAAAGCGATGAGAGGTTATTTGAACCTCGCAAATTCAAAACAGAAATGAATTCTTGCGCAGAGATTTTAGTGCCCAGAGCAGTTGGGTGCATTAAGTAACTCATATTGGTTTCTATATGATCAAGATTTAGAATATGTCCAATCTCATGCGCCAACAACTGATTGGTTGTTGCATCGCCGTTATGAAGTGATCCGGTATCGTAAGACAATACGATGCCACTTTCTTTTGAGTCATCAATCAGCTGGGAAATGTTTTGTTTCTTAATATATCTCCTGCTTGAAATCGTTGCCCCGGGATGAGTTTCGAGCAATTCGATTTCCGTATCTAAACGAGAATAGAGCCAGCTTGGGAGGTATACATTAATATTCGTTTTTGTCCTATATTCAAGAAGCTTTTCTATTTGTCTTGGCACCACATGTTTGTTAATTTCGTGACCAGGAATATCGAAAAATAAATCAGCCTTTCTGTCTGCGACAATTGGGTTAAGAAAGCTCGGTTTATCAAATAGCAAATACTCACTGGCTTGATCAGGTGGTAATAGTTCGAAAAATTCATTTTCTATCCAAATAAAGCTATCTACTTTAACATGTAATAAATGCTCAGAATTCCCGGACCAAATTTTGTCAGCCTTTTCCACTAAGCGATTCGCAGCCTGCAGATCAAGGTTAATGCCACGAACAGCATAAAAGCGAATTTTTACAAAAGGCTGTTTCAAGGATATAGAAATTTTTCTTTGAATTCCTGATTGTGTGGCAATTAAATCAATATTGCCGGCTAAAAATGAAATCAGTTTTACCGTTTCGTTGTCTAAAATTGTGGAACAGGTTGCATTTCTATCGGACAAGACACCTATCTTGCCCGTTGCAGCTACTTCTGGCCCAAGCTCTTTTAAAATGCTTTGCCTGACCGGTTGATTCGAAAGTACATCGCCTCCTTCCAGTTCCCATTTCACTGAAACGGGGCCGATTTCGGTGCCATCCTTGCGGAATGCGATTGCTTGGAAATTTGTGGTAACCCCGAGAGAGCTGACAGAAAAATAATCTGAAAACGGGTCTTCGCCGTTTTGAGCGCTTAGATTTTTGATTTTCAGCTGAAACGCTTCTACATTCCAGAGCCACTCCGCTATAGATGGCAGGGTGGAACTTCTGCCGGAGGGAAAATTTTCTTTTATGAGCAATTGGCCCTCAGCATGCCCTATCCCCAGGCCAACTATCTGGGCGTTGAACTCATATGGCTTGCTTTCAATTGTCGTTTTCGTGTCATCTGGGGTTGAAGCATTAGTAGACCAGGCAACATCAATGATTTCTAGAATAAAATCACCGTTAATAAGCGGTAGTGATGATTTGTCGGAAAAGTCTGTTTGAGGTGTAATTGCTGGAACATCTGGAAATTCAAGGTTTCTGACCAGATATTTCAATTGCTTTGTTTCGCCCAGTGTGAGGGTAAAGCTGGCCGGGTCTACCCTGGTCTCAATTAACGAAGAAAGCGGTACTGCCGCAGCAGCGGTTTTGTCTTCGCCGATTTTTATCGGGACACTGCCGGTAAAATTTAAAGAAGCTGTCAGGGTTACATCGTATGAGCATGGCTCAGCAGGTTTAATCACGAGCTTTACAGGCGATTCCTGCTGCTGGGATATGGAAGATGTTTTGGACTCAGCTTTCCATGCAAAGCTGACGTCTGAGGTTTCTATTGCATCGATACCAGGCAAAGCAGGTTCAAGTGCGATTTTTTTTGAAAGCCCTGTTTCTTTGTTAAAAGCATATTTTTGGGTGCGGTCACATGATAAATCAAAGGAGAAAGATGCCAGTTCGTATGTTCGATATGCAGCAGCAATTGCAGTTTTGGGAAATCTGCCGGCTATTTCCTGCATCGGGCCGGCAGTGACAGCCCACAGGTCGGTTCTGGCTGCCGGCAGCTTGAATACCGGCTCTTCGAATCTGTTTTTAAAATGCGGATTGTGACGGTTGAAAATTTTCTCGACATCTGTCAAGCGTATGGTTATCGTTGCAAGAGCGGTTACCGCCCCATGACTGCTGAAATCAACCATGGCTTTAAAGCTGTCCTCTGCCGCTTTGAAAGAGGCACAGCCTTCTTCTTTCTGAATCAGTTCCCAGTCTATTTTGTCAACCGTGGCCAACAGCGTGTCTCCCTGCCATGGCACCTGCTGACCAGGTTTCTCGATCTGTTTGCCATTTATCTTAACGATGAGATCGACAGCGATGTCTGAAGCCTCATGGCGTGCGAAAACCTTTCTGGAGGGCGACAGGGAATAATTCACCGGCTGGACACTGAACTTAACTTCGCTAAAAAGCTCGACAGGCTCCCGATCTTCAGCTGCATCAATAGTCAGACTGGCAACCAGCGACCATTTTCCAGCCCGATCAGGAGTGATGAAGAATGGGGGCTCCTGTGTGTCAGGAATGAAGTTTTTGCCATTGAGCGACCATTGGATGCTTTTCCATTTTTCCAGGTCCTCATCGACACTGGTGGTAACTTTCAGGGCGGCTCCAAGCGGATAGGCCACATCACAGATCGGCGAGAGAATGGTCAGACCGGGTAATACTTCGACTTCTGTTTTGCTTGCAGCCTTCAGATAGAAAGTTGAGCCAAGCTCTGTGGTAAAATCAACCAGAGCATCAACAGTCAGGTCATAATTTCCGGTGCCCCACCATGGATTGAAAAGATGCTTGAATTCTGCTTCTCTTATGGTTCTGCCGGCCTTTTCATCCATCTGCGGAAGCTCGAGCCATTCAAAATAATCGATTCCGCA
>CAZPCO010000087.1:0-9930 GCA_964585025.1 uncultured bacterium
AGAAGCAACTGCCTTGCGGCTACCGATTCTATTTTCAAAGATCTGTTCGTTCAACATCTTCAATATATAATGTACGTTTTTGTTTGTCAACAACTTTTTTTATTTATTTTTATCCTGACTCAAAGCTGCAGCCAGAGCGCTTAGTTCTTTTTGTGACCAGGTGACTCGCATTTTTCAACCTCAGAAAGTTATCACCATTTTTGCATTGAATACGGTAGCGTCATAGCCTTCACCAACAATGCCTTTCGATGAATGCACCCTCTTTACTTCTCCATCTATGATGGTATCAGTGCCAATGAACTGGGAAAAGCTCAGCCCGCCTTCGTAATGATCGCTGCTTATGCGGGCCTCGATGTCCTTGTGCTTGGCAAAGAAACGATAGCGCTGGCTGCGGGAAACGGGCGTCAATACGACTGCGAGGCGTTTTTCCCATTCACGGCTCGGTTCTACAGCGTAAATGTCGTTATACTGCAGGCCCAGCTCAAGACTGGCCCAGTTGTTGAACTGATGCTGCAGATCCATAATGCTGCTCTTGGTAAAAGTGTCGTTGGCATCGACGTAAAGATCGTTTTCGAGCTTTTCTTCGTAGGTGGTATCGAGAATGTAACCGGTATAAAATTCATGGCGCAACTGAAGCGACTTGATGCTGTCACGCAGCTCAGACTGAGGCTCGTGGGCGCGGTTGACACCTTCTTCGTATTCGCTGGTCAGCATAAGCTTCTCGAAAGGCGTGTAGCGCAGTTCATAAGTACGGCGGTCATTGCTCGACACCTTGATGTCGGTCTTCTGGTCCTGCAGATCGCGGCGGCGCCAGTCGAGATAAGCCTGCAGATAGCGATTGATACGATAATCGGTGATGAAATTGGCAGTAGTCTTCTGAACCGGGTTCTCGAACCGGTTGAGAATCTCTGCCTCTTCCTGGGCTGAATTCGGCAGACTGGTCGGCACAATGTATTTTGCCGGGTCAAGGTCAGGGTCGCGAATGATCTTCGAAGTGTTTTCAATTTTGTATTTCAACTGAGTCTTCAGATCGCGGGTCGGCTCGTAGCGAACCTGAGAATCAGCTATTTCTGTATCAGCGCGTGAATTTGCATAAAAATCGTCTTCGCGGCGCCACTGGAAAAGGCCACGGGCATTGAAAATCCGATTCGGCTCATAATTTAGATCGAGATCGTAGTTGTGGGTTTCCGAACGCAGGCCGTTGATCACCAGGTCGTCTTCGACCGCTATCCTCGAAATACCGGTGTTCCAGGAAAAGGTTTCGTCGGCCCTGGCGCCGAGTGTGAAGTTCATTTCGAGAACATTAGAATCGGAAGCGAGGTTGACTGCATCATCATACCCGGTTCGACTGATTTTGGCCTGACTGTTCATTTTGCCGATCTTGCGGTCATAAACCACTGACGCCGTGTCGCGGGTGAGATCTGAATCAGTGTTTGATCCATATTCACGGTCAAACTGCCGCCCGCCTCTGACCTCGAGCCGATGATCAGGGTTCAGCGTCCAGACGAAACCGCTGTTGTAATTTGAATAATCGATGGCCGACATGGTCGGATCATCGTCAAGGTTCGTTTCAGACTGTTCGCCATCAACGAAACCACTGACCTTACCGGTAAATTTGTAATTCAACCTGGCACGGCCGCTGAGAATATCGTTTACCAGACCACGTTCGCCGAGTTCCAGCACGCCACCCTCACGCCCGACCACCTTGAAATCTTTGTCGATCCTGCGCCAGGTCAATTCGGCGTCAGCACGCTCATTTTTGCCGACCAGCCCAAAACGGCTGGCATTACCGACAACCGCCTTATCAGCCTCGGAGGCATCCGAACTGCGGTTCGGATCCACTCGTGAAACAGCTGTTTCAGCTTTGACCGTAACCGATGGAGTAATTGCCCAGTCGGCATCGGCAGAAACCAGATCGTGCTGCATCGGCGTCACGGTGGAGGTTGCGGTGACACCTGACTTCGGAGTTGTGCTGTCGACTTCACGCAGCCAGGTCA
Organism: uncultured bacterium; assembly: GCA_964585025.1. Classification (GTDB taxonomy): domain Bacteria; phylum Muiribacteriota; class Ozemobacteria; order Ozemobacterales; family Ozemobacteraceae; genus Rifleibacterium. The sequence goes on from CAZPCO010000087.1 coordinate 1,998, forward strand.
TGGCGAGCTTTCTATCTTCGCTGTAGCTGTATATCTGCCTGGTGCCAAAGAGATTACGCGTAAAGGCCATGTTTTCGTCGGCAGTTTCGTATTCGATGACGATCCAGCGCGTAACTTCGATGGGCAGAATATGTGGCAGCATTTTGATCAGGCCCTCTTCGTAGTCGACCAGGTAATCGCTGCCGCGCGTCAATTGCCGGCCATCGATACTGACCTTTTCGGAATTCTGCACGATCGGGCTGGTCTGCATTCTGAATTCCTGCTGCTGACCTGCACCTCTGAATTGCTCGCGACGCGCCAGACCTTTCGACTGCGAAAACAGAAAGATCGACTTGAAACGTTCATGAAAAGAACCTTCGGCGAGAATACCGCGCACTTCTTTCTGAAACAGGGAAAACTCGGTGCCTTCGAGCGCCAGCGGGAAATCACCCATGACAAACTTCCAGACCGGCCCGTCGATGTTGACCGTAAAACGCCGATCTTCATCCTCTTTGTCATCGAGAACGGCACTGACTCTGGAATTCTCGGTTATATTGCCATCGATTTCGAGATGCAGACTCTGATCTAGTTTGAAACCAGGTATACTGTCGTAGTTTTCGGTAGAGAAGTGCCCGACATCGCCTGAGACTTCAGCCTGCTTCATTTCAAACGTTTTGGTTCCCGAGATGTTGATCTTGCGCTTTTCTATCTCCTGGTCGGCTTCATCCCAGAAATTTTTCGCATATTCAAGAACCTGGGCCGGCGGAGTCTTTATGCGTTCAGGAGTGTTGAAAACTACCGGTTTGACTTCAGTGTTTTCGCAGGCGACGCAATCAGCAGAAATTGAGGCCGGCGCAACTGCGATCGAGGCATTTTTCAAAACAGCAGAGCCCGAACCAGGCTCTGCGCCATTTTTATCTGCAGACATCACGCTCTTTGCCATGATTTTGCCAACCGGCGCAACATCTGTTTTTTTAGTAGCTTTTGAACTGTTCGCCTGTATTGTTCCCGATGCAACCACTCTGGTCGATGACTTTGCACTGGGCGCAAAGGCTTTGTCAGTGGCACTTCTTACTGTATCTGACTTTGCAGACTGACTCTTCGGCGCAGCAGGTCTGGAAACAACCTTGTTCAGCCCTGTTGAGGCGGAAGCGATACTTCCGGCAGGCAAAGTCTTCGACTTTTTTGGAGCAGTCCGTTGTGTCGGCTGTGACAGAACCGGCTGTAATGCCTCAGGTCTGGCTGCCGCCTTTAGAACCGCAGAAAAAACCGGAGGCGGCATGATGATCCCGGTAATCAGGCAAAGCAACAGCAGGCGCATCAGACTGATGCGCCAACGTGTGATTGCCGGATTATACGATTTCATTTGCCCCGGGGGTGCGCCTTTCTATGAATGTTCTGCAGATCCTTACTGGTAAGATGCGTATATATCTGGGTTGTCGAAACATCGACATGGCCGAGCATCTCCTGGACTGCCATGATGCTTGCGCCGCCCTCGAGCATGTGGGTTGCGCATGAATGTCTGAAAATGTGAGGCGACACATCGCGATTGATTCCGGCCATCAGAGCGTATTTCCTGATAATTTTCCACAGACCCATGCGCGACATCGCTTTGCCATAAGGGTTCAGAAACAGGGTTCTTTCAGTGATATCCTTGCAGAGAACCGGCCGGCCTTTGATAAGGTAGTCGTTGACAGCATTGATTGCATACATTCCCACCGGAACTATGCGTTCGCGCCCACCTTTGCCGATAACCGTGAGAAATTCGGCAGCCGCATTGAGATTGCCAAGCTTGAGATCGATCAGCTCTGATTCGCGAATGCCGGTTGCGTAAAGCAATTCGAGAATAGCACGGTCGCGGAGGCCAAATGCCGTTGACACATCGGGCTGCTGAAGAATTTTCTCCATTTCCTGCTGGCTGAGAACCTTGGGAAGTGGTCGCCCGATCTTTGGTCTTTCGAGCAGGGCGGTCGGGTCAGTTTCTACCAGACCTTCACGCTGCAGGAATTTATAAAATCCCTTCAATGCCGAAGACTTGCGCGCCATCGAACGCGGTGACAGGCCACGATCATGCATGTTCACCATAAACAGGCTGAGAACGCTGTCGATAGATGCGCTGGTGACCGCGCGCTCACGTTCAGCCGCGAAATCAAGCCAATCCTGAAGATCGCGGCGGTAGGCTTCCAGCGACTTTGGCCGCAGGCCCTTTTCAATGGCAAGATAGTTCAGAAACTGCTCGAGCAGATCTGCCGACATGTTCGCTCCTGTATACCGTAAATCTTATCTTCTCAACTTATCGGTATTCTGCGAACAATTCCTGAACGAAATATAATTGCCAGCAGATGCGACTGCCGGTTCAGAAAACCACACCGCCCGCAATGGCACATAATTTGTCACTGCAAAATTGTAATGACGAAGCAATCCTGTCTTAGTCACCAGCTGCAATATTTTCGGGCAAAAAAAACGGCAGCGCCATTATGACGCTGCCGTTTCTGATGATCGGTCAATCGTGTTTGCGACTGATTACAGAGGCAAGGCCCTCGGCGTGAATGCCTGTCTCAAGGCGCTGAACCAGAGGGCAATCGCTGTCGATGACGCCGCGAACCACCGGCTGATATTCTCGCCCTTCATATCTGATGGTCAGCGTCAGATCGGGTTCGCACGGCAAAGGTTTTACGCCGTCGAGATCGAGTCTGAACGGGGCTATCAGCTCATTGCGACGCGCGATCAGCTTTTCAATCGCGATCCGCTGTACAAAAAGCGGCCAGCCGCTTTCACCAAAACAGCGTTCAAGATCGGCCCGGGTGAGCTTCGCGATACGCAGGGCCATCCAGCGGGCATCAGCCCAGGAACAGGCTTTCCATGACTCTGGAATATACAGCGCCGGCATCGAGAACCCTATACCGGCAGCAACGTTCTTAACAAAGGAGCTTTCAAAAGAATTGATCTCGCCAGAAGGCTTTATAGAACCGAGAGTGCAGCCAAGATCACTCTGGAACTCCACGGTGCGGTCGAATTTGCCGGTCTGCGGGTTGAACAGCAGTGCCGCACGCGAATTGTCGTCCTTCATGTCTTTGTTTTTGATCCAGGCGTTGAAAACGATCGACGAACGGGTAACCCGATCCTGGACAGCGCCGACATTGCTGAGAGCAGCGCCGCCGAAGCGCTTCACTGCCGGGTTGAAGAATGACAACTGGCATTCCTTGAACAACACGTATGGGGCACCCAGATACTTCTTGTCGATCGATTCGCGTTCGAGCATCGCGGCATCGACGATGCCATGCCCAAGGATCTGACCGCTGCTGTCTCTGACCAGTTCTTTGTCTGGCAACAGATATCGCTCGGCATGAAACTGAAATTTCGAAGCCAGCAGGTTGGCTGCCAGCTGTGCGAATGATTTAACTGCGTCTTCTTTGTCTTTACCGGGAGGATCGAGTACCAGAATCGTTTCACCCGGCCCTGAATAAAACTTTGGATCTGCATATGAAGCACCAAGATCGATGGCCAGTCGCGTCAACGCAACGTCAGTATGAACTTCATCGCCCCATTTTAGGCCCCAGGTCTGACCAAAACGGTCTTTGACGCGAATCTTCGGCGAAGTGGCATCCTGCTTCAGCTCGTCATAATAAACGACACCGCGGGCATACTGAAAATTGAATTTCGCCAGCTTCGGGTCACATTGTCTGATCAGCTGTGTCAGTTCATCGAGAAAAGCGGCATAGTTGTCGCCCGGTTCTTTGCCGCTGAGGGCCGGATGATCTGCCGCCGGCTGCAGTCTGGAAATCTCGATCGCCGACATGCCTGCCAGATCGGTCACAGCAACCGGCTGCTTCTCGCCGGGTCGATACAGTCGCGCAGCTTCGTATCCGGCGCCCTTTTCACCCATTGGCACCTGTGGATCGGCAATTGCCGGCACATTCAGAGCCATCGACTTGCCAAGCACGTTTTTCAGCATTTTCAGGCGTCGCTTCAGGGCCGGTTCCATGACTCCCTGGGCCCGGTCGGCCAGCAGTGAGTAGTGCAGGCGCTGCAGACGCATGAAACGGTGCGCAAGTTCGGCTTCCAGCTCAGAACCGGCCTTCATAGCATTCATCAACCCTTCAATACCATCGTAAATCTGCTGATAACCGACTGTCGCCGGGTGTTTCCCGACCTTTTCCGGTTTATCGGCATATTTTTTTGCCAGCTCGGCCATTACCATGCTCTGTTCAGAAATGATAGTGGCGCGGAAAGTGCTTACATTAGCTTCGGAATAAGCTAGAGTCTGGTATCTGTAAACAGCATCCTGGGCTGCATTGGCCTGATTAACCGGGGCCACCATGACAGCTGCGGCCATGCACGTCGCAAAAACACTGCCCTTGAGAGCTGCAGTCAAGAATGATTTCCTCATTTTTTTCCTCCGGAAATAAAATCCAGCGTTTCTCCGTCAGACATGAACTGAAGGTCGCCTCGTTCATCAGTCAGCAGAACCCTGGCGCCAAATTCTTCAAGAATGCGGATAACCGAGCCTTCGGGCGGGTCTCCGGCTTTTTCGTCACTGGTAATGACCGCAAATTCCGGCTTCACGGCAGCAAAAAATTCGCGAGGCGAAAAGCCCTTGAAACGGCCATGATGCGGCACTTTCAACAGATCAGCCCGCAGTTTTGCGCCGCTCTTTTCAAGACCCTTTTGCGATTCCTCGAGGATGTCGGCGGCAAAAAGAACTGAAATGCGGTTAAAATCAAGACGAACAACCAGCGACGCTTCGTTTTCATCTTCGAATGACTGCGTTGGGCCCAATGCAGTCAGACTGACACCACCGGCACGCATAAGCCTGGTGCCGGGTTTGACCAGATTTTTTCCGATTTCACGTCGATCATAAGCCTGAACTACTTTTTCGACCGGAAAGGCTTCGACGATATAGGGAAAACCTCCGGCGTGGTCTTTGTGATGATGGGTCAGAATAAGCAGGCTGATTCTGTCGACGCCGATTTTCTTCAGACCGGAAACGACATCTGAAGCAGTTTCTGCATACCCGGTGTCGATCATGACGAATTTTCCGTCGGGCATATGCAACAGAACCGCATCGCCCTTGCCAACAGCAAAAAATCTGATTTCAAGCAGCCCCGGAGACCACTTATCGACGCGGGCAGGGAAAATGTCGTAAGTATCGGCTTTGGCAGCGAAACATCCATTGCCTGACAGAACGCTGGCAAAAATGACCAGCAAACTGACAAACAGCATACGCAGGCTTGATCTCATGAGGTACAACCTTTTTATTCAGAGATATATGTTTAATCTGGGCCTCTAATTATACCATACCTGAAAATTTCCGCCAGAACCTGCTGCAGGCTTGGAAGTGTTGCGATTTTCGCTTGTGCTTGCCTGTTATGGTATCTGACAGTTAGAATTATCAGACAGACAAAATCAACAGTGTGGGAAAAACTATGAGCAACAACCCGCTTTCTGCGCTGGCCGGCAGCCTGGATCTATTCAGGAATATTCTCGAAACTTCTACCGATGTTTTCTGGGCAATTGATAAAACCGGGCATTTCGTTTTTGTCAGCCCGTCAGTTCTGCAACAGCGTGGTTTCACGCCTGAAGAAGTCATGGCTCGGCCCGCCATGGAATCAATATGCGAGGAAGACCGACCGAAAGCCCAGCAGACATTCGCGCTCGGCCTCGAAATTATCGAAAAAGGTTCCACCAGACTGCCGGCCGGCCTAGTCAGACTGCGACAGACACACAAAAACGGCAATTGCATCTGGACAGAAGTCATCAGCCAGTTTTTCTTCAATGAAGAACGCGAGTTCATGTTCGTTCTGGGCATGAGTCGTGATATCAGCCGCCTGGTTGCAGCTGAGAACGAAGTCAAACAGCTTAGAAAGGCATCTGCCGGCTGATTTCTCACCATGTTATTTTTTTCACCCGAAAAGCGTATAATTGACAGAGCTGATAAGAGACAGCCGTCTGGCAAGGAGAACTTATGAACAGGATTAACAGGGGTTTGGTATCGATAATGCTGGTAGGTTCAATTTTTATGACCGGCTGTGACGCCGGCCAGATTCTCGATGTCATCAGCAAAGTTGCCGAAGGCGTTCAGAAGGCGATGCCTGCGGTCAAAGAAGTTATAAACACTATCAGCAGTGCTCTTGGCAAGAATGACGGCAACGGGCAGACAACAACGAATCAAACCGCCTCCCCGACGGCTCCGGTTACCCAGGAAACCGACGCCAACAATGACAATGCCTCGGTCGTCGTGACAACGCCATCTGACGATGAAGAGATAACCGCCCGGACAAATACTGCAACCGAAACTGAAACAGCCACAGAAACAGCAACAGCCGCCGAGACCCAAACAACGACCAGCACAGCAACTTCTACCGCAACGCAGGTTGCTGAACCCACCAATGACACCGGCACTCCGGTTATTTCAACAGGCGGGAAAAATCAGATGTCTGCGGTAGTTGATTACGCAAAGGCAAATAACCGCGGGGCTTCAGCAGGCCAATGTTTTAACGCCGTGTGGGGCTATCTGACAACCTGTGGCTATGGAAACCTCGATGACTGGAACGATCTTCCCAATATGGGCAGCGATGAAGCCCGCAATTTTGCTGAATTCTTGAACGAAAGCCAGGCAAATCTCGATGAAGCTGGCCTGCAACGTCTGGATACCGCTTTCAATCCTCCGATTACCAGCCCGCACGATCCTAGAATCCCCGAAGGTGCTGTAATCGTGGTCGCCGCCGGCAGTTATGGCACTGCGCATCCGACTGCCGGAGACATCGTCATCAAAGCCGGCGACGGGGTTTTTATCAACGACGGCCCCAACATGGACTACGGAACCTCCGACAGCTGGACCGGCCAGGTTCTTGGAGTCTATGTTCCAAAATGAAAAAACCTGATCCTGCCGCCGAATAAATTCAATTCATGGGCACCGAAATAGAACGAAAATTTCTCGTCAGAAACAACGCCTGGAAAGAGTTCGCTAAAGGCATTTCCTGTCGACAGGGTTATCTTGCTGCTGACAAAGAAAGAACAGTGCGGGTCAGGGTCGCCGGCTCAAAGGGTTTCTTGACCATAAAAGGCCTGACATCCGGCACTGCACGGGCCGAGTTCGAATACGAAATTCCAGTCGGGGAAGCAGAAATAATTCTTTCGACCCTCTGCCGCAAACCTCTGATCGAAAAAATGCGTTACTGCGTCGAATACGCCGGCCTGGTCTGGGAGATCGACGAATTTTCCGGCGAAAATGCCGGTCTGATAATAGCTGAAGTCGAGCTCGAATCTGAAGATCAGAAAGTCGATCTGCCCGACTGGGCAGGCGCCGAAGTTTCCGATGACCCGCGTTATTTCAATGCCAATTTGATCGACAACCCATTCAAAAACTGGCAACCTAGCCGCTAGAGGCTGTAGAAAGCGACAAGCCGTTGCTGCGATTACCTTCAATAAAAAAATCGCCATGGTTTCCCGGGGCGATTTTTTCTGATGGCTTGTAGATGCGGATCTTAAGCACCCGCAATAAGTTCAGTAGTTAAACAGCTTCAGATTCTCGAGTCTTTCCTGTAACACGGCCCGTTTTTCGATCAGCTCATGCTTTTTTTCTTCAGACATCGCACAGTCATATTCATCGGCACCCTGAGCCTTCATCTGCTTGATGTGCTTCTGAATAGCGTTGATCTGGACATTCAGTTCACGAATTGCCTTTTCAACTTCTTTGATTTCATTATCGTTTGGACCGGCAAAAGCAGCCGTCTGAAATGCACCCAGAAAAATCGTGAGAATAAAGGCAAAAAGAGCCAGTGAGGCCGAAAAATTTTTCAACATTGCCAGTTTCATCTCCAAACCCTCCTCTTATGTACTTATAAACCTCTGAGATTATTTAATTTTATCCATTAGTTTTGTTTGTGTCAATCTTGGCCGAAAAATAGCGTTGCTATTTTTTGTGGAACGGGTTTTAGAGTTTTCGGCTTGT
>CAZPCO010000088.1:0-9912 GCA_964585025.1 uncultured bacterium
TTTCTCCAGCGACTCTTCGTCAGTTGGAAAGGCCGGAAAGGAAAGTTTGTAGGCCGCCTGGTCCATATGTTGTTTACTTCTGCTCTTTGAGAATTCTTTCTGCTATTCTAGCAAAAGATGGTCTCAAATTCAATGACAATGCCTTCTCGAAACAGGCGCGTGCCTTTTTTTTCGATCTTGATCTAAGCAGCAGGCCCATCTGGAAATGAGCGTCTGCATAATCCGGGTTGAGTTCAATCGCCTTTTCGAGGCATTCACGGGCTCTCGAAATCTTGTTCAGCTGCACCAGCGTCAGGGCTACCCAGTAAAATGCATCCGGATAGGAATCGTTAATTTGAATCGCTTCTTCAAAGTGGCGCAGGGCGTCATCCCACAGGCACTCTTCAAAGTATTTGATGCCGAGGTTTATGCGGCTTGAAGCCAAATCAAGTTCGAGAATCGCAATTTTCTTGAGTTCCGCCAGAGCTTCGTCAAAAAATTCCTGTTTCATCAGGCTTTCGTGGTTGATATATTCGGGCGTGCCGGTTTTGCCACTTCTGACAACCATTTCGCGGAAACATTCGATTGCCATTTCTTTGTCATCAGCGATTTCGTAAATGGTAGCGAGGTAGAACCAGGCAGAAAGCAGGCCAGGGTTCCTTTTGATAATGGCGCGCAGAGTGCTGCGGGCTTCTGAATAATAGCCCCTGAAAAACAGGGTTTTGCCAAGCGCCAGCCCGATATCGAGATAATTTGGATGCGCAGCGAACTCATTGCGGAGCTTTTCAATTTCTTCGTCGAGCGCTTCCATGCGGCGCTGAAGGTTCTGAAGGTTTTTGCTCAGCGTAACCCACTTTGGCCTGATTTTGAGAGCCTTGCGAAACAGACGCTCGGCGTCGTCGAGATTGTTGGTCTGCATGCGCAATGCGCCCAGGTTGTTGAGAATACGAGGTTCTTCGGGTGAAAGCCGCAGAGCGGTGCGAAAGACATCTTCTGCTTCGCTGAAAAAGCTTCTGGCCAGATAGACATTGCCGAGATTGTTGAGTATCTCGCTGTCGTCGGGATGGACATGCATGGCCCTTTTTAAAGTCTGTTCTGCTTCTTCGAGCATGCCGAGGCGGCGCAGAGTGTTTCCGAGAAGAAGAAGCAGGGGTCTTGAATCAGGGATTACCACTTCTGCCTGACGGAGTTTTTTCAGGGCTTCGTTGAAATTGCCCCGCTTCAAAAGTGCCTGAACTTCCGGGCCAAGATAAGAAGAATTCTCTACCGTCAGTTCGTCGGAAAGAGTCTTTATCTCTTCATCAAAATTTTCTTCGATGAAATTGCTCAGCTGCCCGGCAACTTCGAGATTCTTTTTATAGGCGGCTTCGATGATGAAATCAATATTGGGGTAGTCAGGCGCCAGGATTTTAACCTGATTGAATTCGCTCAGGGCTGACGAATAAAAACCGGCTCTGAAATAATTAATTCCTCTGTCAAAAAGTTCTTCAGCCTCTTTCGACCTTATAAACATTTTACGGGTATTGCCTTGAGGTTGGGTTAGTGATACAATAGCTATACCCCATCGTGCAGTAGCTTGTCAATGGGAAAAACGTACCCTCAGGAGGGTTCTCATGGATTCCACGCCCGGAATCAAGATGAAGTTCTGTGAATCTTTAGACCGCTTTGTTGCAATAAGATCATTCACGCCAGAGCAGAAGCAGCAGCTTTTTAAAAACATCAAGATAACCGACAAAAAGTCTTACAAGCGGTTGATAATCAACGCTTCGGTTGTTAATTATCTCGATGAGATCGCCCCTCTGGTCTTTGGAAACAATGAATACCCGCTTCTCGGTGAGATCATCGAGCAGGAACTCTATAATCTCTGCGTCAAGGTCAACCCGACGCTCGATATTAAAGAAGTGACCATTCAGGTTGATGAACAGGCTGCCAAGGGTGGCGCGATCACCATGCTCGGCTCTGAAACCGAAGAAACCAAAACTTCGCAGCAGCGCTACATGGAAATCGAAAATCATCTGCGCAAGCGCATCATTGGCCAGGATGAAGCGGTTACCGCCGTCGCCCAGGCGATTCGAAAAGCCCGTGTCGGCTTGAAAAACCCCAAACGCCCGGTCGGCAGTTTCATTTTCGTCGGTCAGACCGGCGTCGGTAAGACCGAACTCGCCAAAGCCCTTTGCGAATTTATGACCGGCAGCGAAAATGACCTGGTCCGCATCGACTGCTCAGAATTTGCCATGAGTCATGAATACGCCAAACTGATCGGCGCTCCTCCAGGCTATATCGGCCATAATGAAGGTGGTTATCTTACCGAATCAGTTAAAAACAAGCCGAACGGCGTCGTCGTATTCGACGAAATCGAAAAGGCGCACGAAAAGGTTCATAACCTTCTGCTGCAGCTTCTCGACGAAGGCATCCTCACCGACAGCAAGGGCGAAACTGTCAGTTTCAGAGAATCGGTCATCATTCTCACCACCAACGTCGGCGTATCTGACATCACTACCGAAGAAAGCAAGCCTGGCTTCAGAGTGGAAGAATCAGCCGCGAAGCCAACTCAGAAGCTCGACGATCTTTCGCATGACAAAAAAGTCAAGATTACCCGCAAAAGTCTCGAAAAGAAATTCCCACCCGAATTTCTCAACCGCATCGATGACGTAATCGTTTTCAGAGCTCTCGATAAAAACGACAACCTTCAGATCCTCAAGATCCTCCTCCAGGAAGTCTCAGACCGCGTTTCTGGCCTCAGTATGCGGCTGAATTTCACTGATGAGCTGAAGAATTTCCTCGTCGACAAAGGAACCGATCTCAAGTATGGCGCACGCCCACTGCGACGCACCATTCAGCGCTATATTGAAAACCCTCTTGCCGAACAGATCCTCAAGAGTGCTTTCAATAAGGGTGATGACATTTCCGCTGAAACCGGCGTCGACGACGAAAAAGAACCCTGTGCCATCTTCAAGATCGTAGGCAAGGTAGAGATCAAAGAACCTGAACCGGCCAAGGCTCCGCCCCCGGTGTTGCCCAAGTTCATCGATTCGCCCACCAAACTCGAAGAAGAAGAATAATCACCGAAAAAAATCCCCCGGCTTAACCGGGGGATTTTTTTTTCAGCGTCGTGATCTTCGACTCGTCTTTTTGGCAACTGCCGCCGGGTCTTTTCCCTGACGCTTCATATACAGTTCGTAGGAAATCTGCCCGGCAATCGAAGAGGCTTTGGTCCCTGAATGATTGGGCTGCCCGGAAAGGGTTACAATGCAGAGATCGCGACCGGTTGCCTTGGTGAAACCGCCAAACCAGGTGAAGAGGTAGTTCGGTGAAGCTCCTGTAAGGGTGCCAGTTTTACCGCCACAGATTTTTGCCAGATCCGGGCAGCCGCGGTAACCGCCGAATCCCTTTTTGCCGGTTCCGATAGCGGTGGTGCCATACATCATGCGATACAGATCGCGGGCTGTGTTCGCTTTGATCGGCTGGGCCAGCTGAAATGGTTTTCTGCGAAAGATGACCTTGTTTTTGCGCACCACGTAATCGACAAGATAAGGCTTCATGGTTTTGCCACGATTGAGCACCGTTGAAATGATGCTGGCTACATGCATCGGACTGACGAGAAAGTCACGGTTCAGTCCGGCTGCGGCCTGACCAAGTTTGATCTGATCGTTTGGCAGAGCGGCGAGAGACTTGCCGACCGGCAGGTCAAAGAAGAAGGTTTTGTTAAAGCCAAATGCCGAGGCATATTGTTCGATGACATCCCGGCCGACTTTGCGTGCAATTCTTCCGAAAACGCCATTGTGCGAGTTGGCAAAGGCTTTCCATACGGTCATATAGGTCTTGCCCCAGGCAAGAAAACTGCTTTCGGTGGTTATTTTCCCGGTGTCGAGCGCTGCTGCGCCAGTCACGATCTTGAATATGGAAGCAACCGGAAAAGTTGGTTTAAGCACCCAGTTGTCGGTTTTGAATTCGTCTGTTTCGATCGGAGTGACCTGGCCGCGATGGCTTGTAGTCATGGCAAGAATTTCGCCGGTGGCCGGATCCTGGATAATGCCTGCTCCAATGCGGTTTGAATATCTGCCGAAGATGTCTTCGAGCATTTTCTGCAGCGCCGGCCTGATCGTGAGAACTACATAGGTTTCGTCGTCATAGCGCACGATATAGCGGTCGAGCAAAGTGGCATATTCCCATTTGTTCTTGTTGATCGAGTTGATATAGGTCAGAGCGGAAGCGCCCCCGAGATTTCCTGCGCCTGGCGCGCCGGCACTTTCTTTGGGCGGCAGAGCTTCGAATCTGGCTGGCTCTTTGCTTGCGGTAGCTTCAACCGCAGCTGATTTGTAGGCAATCTCGAAGCTGGTGTTGTCATCATGTCGGGCACTTGCGGCTTCGGTGGTCACCATGTCTACAGAAGTAACCAGCAGGTCACTTCCTGACGCCTGAGATGCCATTTCAGTAACTGTGTTTGCTGCCTGCATACTGACTGACAGTTCCGGTGTTTCAGAGGCTGCGGCCGATTGCGTTGTGGCCGGTGTTTCACTGACACTGTCGGTTCGGTAACGTATAGCTACAACTGGCTTATCGTCAGATCTACCGGTTACAACCGCCGCTGTTTCGATATTTCCAGTGACATATACCGGTTTGCTGTCGCGCTCCGAAACGAATAAAACCAGTGCGTCAACTACTTTCGAATCGAGAGCGATACCCATGAAAGCAATATATAGCATGATGCAGAGAATATTCAGGGGTTTGAAGTAGTTTGAGACCATGATATATTGCTGCTTTCCTAGTTTGTTTTGCCGGTTTCTATAAGCCCGGTGCGCGGAACTTTGAGGCTGGCGCCGAGTTTAAGGCTGCGTTCATCGGTAATGCGGTTGAGTCTGACGATTGACTGAACCATCTGGTGACTGCCATAAAGTTTGCGGGAAATTCTGTCCAGGGTGTCTCCGGCCTGGATGGTATATTCGACAAAGCGGCCGTCTTCAGTTTCACGGATTGTTCGGTCAGTCTTTTGACTGTTGGCAGCAGGTTCTCGGCCGGTATCGATTTTAGCCTGCGTCGGCATCTTTTCGCTGAAATCGCGGGAAGCAGGAGCGAAAGCCCCTTCTGGAGCAACCTTAATTGGTGTTTTTAGACGATTTTCACTGACCAGGCTGTCGATGCGACCAACCAGAACAGGCGAGGCCGGCCTTTCGATTCCGGGAATCACGCTGGCGTGAGGCCCGATATCGCCGTGAATCGTAAAAGCAAATGCAATCTGTAACAGGAACAGTCCGCCTAAAAAGAACAGGAATAGACCGAACTGGGTTCTGGATTTGCCTTGAGTTTTCTGATTTTTCATGCCCGACCTCCTGTGGTTCTTCGAAAACTATCGGCAAGTTTTCAGTAGACCATTAGGAGATAGGCGATTCTTCTGATGCAAAAACTTCGTTTTCGCCCTTTTCAAGTTCGGCGAATTTCAGATTCTCAATGGTGAGAATGATCAGGCCTGCTGCCAGTACGTAAAAATAGCCGATGGAATGTGAAATCAGCCCGAAGGTGGCTGCCTGTTCGGGAGAATGTTTCAGCATGCCATTAAGGACCAGTACACAGCAGAATTCGTAGACCCCGATCATTCCGGGACTTGCCGGAATCATGGCGCCCACCGAAAGGACCGAGATCAGCAGAATGGCTTCGGTTGCGCCGACATCGAGATTGAACATTCTCAGACAGAGCCACAAAGTCAGCAGTGACAGAGCCCAACCGGCAAAAGAAAGCAGGACTGCCTTGAAAAAAATGGCGGGTTTGCTGATCATGCTCAGGCCGTTGACAAAAGAATCGCGAGCCCGCCTGGCAAGATTTCCCGGAGTTTGCGGCAGGAGATCGATCACCCGATCAGTGAAGCGCTCGAAAAGAGAGCGCTGGAACTGCATAAATACAATTGCCACAAGTACCACAAAGTAAAAAATGACCGCTGAAAAACTTGCCTTGCGGATCAGTGGCGTGGCGGTGAATTGCAGCATCGATATTATTATCAGGCTGACAATGACGATTCCGTCGAGAAATCTTTCAATAACGACCGAACCAAACGCCTCACCGGCCGGGGAAATGTTTTTCTTCTTGAGATAGAATGCCCGTAAGAACTCTCCGGCTCTAGCAGGAAGAAGATTGTTGAACAAATATCCCAGCACCAGACCAAAATATGAATACTTGAGACTCAAGGGGCGATGCGACAGAATCAACTGCCAGCGCCAGGCTCTGACAAGATGTTCGCAGGTCAGTGACAGGCACATAAAAATGACGAACTGATATCTGAGCCCGGAAAGAATGGTTGGAATCTCTTTAAAATCAACCTTCTGCAGAGCCAGCCACAAGAAGAAAAAACTTGCGGCAATTCCCCAGAATTTCTTGGATTTTAACATAGCAGGCATGGTACCATGTGGCCGAAACATTCACAAGTTTGATGAAGTTCCGGTTAATTTGCGGTTGTTTTGAGGTGTATTCAATGTGGGTGGCCCTGCAGATTGGCGTATGTCTGGTGTTTTTGATGCTGGCGGCTTTCTGGGTCGGCAGAAAGATCGGTTTGCGTCGCTTTTTCAAGCTCGAAGAAGAGATGAAAGCCCTTGAACTCTCGTTCAAACACCTTGTCGATGACATCGAAATGGTGACCAGCCATAATATCAAAGCTCTCGATGGCCAGTGCGGCGTTTTAAAGGAGCTGCTCGTCGTTGCCGACAAGAAATGTCTTTATGCCGGCGATCTCCTCAAAGAACTTGATAACGGTGTCGAAGCTCTGCGCAAACGCAATCTCAACCCCGCCAACGCTATTGCCAGTATCGATCAGGGCCATGACAAACGTTTTCGCAAAGAAGTTCACGATACTCTTGAAGAAATGTTGAAAAAAATCGTTAACATGAACGACCGCCTCGGCGAACTCGAAGCCAATGAAAACAGGTTTGACGAGGAGGAACTCCGGGCTCTGGTCGGCAATGAGATTGCCAGATACCTGGAAGCCCTCGATTTTGCTCAAACCCCACAGAAAATGCCTCCGACCACTCAGTCAGGTCGCGGTTTCGATCGGGGCATCGAATCTTTTGCTCAGACTAAAGTTTTTGAAACATCTGCCGACAAGCCTGCGAGTGCTGCGCCATTACGGTCGCTGCCCCGGGATGTTCCTGCCCCGATACAGACTGCCGTTGCCATACAAACATCAACATCGGCAAAAACTCCAGTGTCGATCAAAGAACTGCGGGCTTCGACCATCGACGACACTCTGAAATTTCCTGCAGCTGTCAAGATGACCGATCTTGGAAAAAGCGCTGCTGCATCGGCTGCGCCGGTGCATAATTATGCAGTCGGTGAGGTTCTGCGGCTTTATTCTGAGGGCATGACTCTACCGCAGATTGCCAGAAATCTCAACATGGGCAAAGGTGAAATTGAGCTGATCATCAAGATTCATGGCGAAGGAATCAATATGAGGAACGTTGTCTGATATGTCGGCAAAGAAAAAAGCTGCCCGCCAGGAATCTGAAAAACAACCAGCATTGTCGATGACCGAACCGGCAAAGTCGGAACCTGCCAGTTTCGGAGCGGTTTCCAGCCCATCCTTTATAAAAAGTCTTCCTGCAAATGTCAAAAACTGGCTGATTTTGATCTGTCTGGCAATTCTGCTGATCTGCGGTTACTACCTTTCCGGAGTAATCGCGCCATTTCTTGCTTCTCTGGCGGTAGCCTACATTCTCAATCCGCTGGTCAGAAAACTGGTCGATCGCAGAGTGCCGCGTCCCTGGGCGGTATTGACGGTATTTGCAGCCGGCCTGGCGGTTTTTATCGTCGTTATTGTGCCTTTTGCCCTGACAATGGTTTCTGAGGCCGGTGATCTGATGGTGAAACTCGGAAATCTCGATGTTAAAAAGCTGGCAGATGATTATAAGACCCTTGGTCTTGATTTTTACGAGAAGTTTGTCAACTATCCATATCTGAAATCCTATGTCGATGATTTCATTCAGAGTGACCGTCTGCGCGAGATGGCTGCCCATGGGGTTATCATGCTCAAAGACGGTGTGGTGAACACATTCAAAAAGCTGCTTGGGTTTATTGGTGGCGCTTTTTCAGGCATTTTCGATATGTTTCTCATTCCGATACTTGTATTCTACATTCTGCTCGATATGGATGAAATTTTCTCTGCTTTTAAAATGCTGATTCCACATGATTATCGGCCACGAACGCTCGATATTTTCCGTAAACTCGACGAGCAGTTGAGCTCGCTGATGCGCGGGCAGGTGGTCGCCAATTCAATATTTGCGGCGATGATGACCGTCGGCATCTGGTTCTCTGGCCTGAATTTCTTTCTATTTCTCGGTCTGTTTTCCGGTATTGCCAACTTCATACCCTATCTTGGCGGCCTGTTTACGGTAATTTTTGCCCTGCTGCTGGCGATTGCCCAGTTGGGGTTCTCATATGCCCTGCTGGCGGCGATGATCAAGGTCGCCATAGTGGTCGTGTTCGTTCAGAGCGTCGATGGCTGGTATCTGCAGCCTTACGTCGTCGGTGAAAATGCCGGCCTGCATCCGTTGAGCGTGATGCTCGCTCTGACTATCGCCGGCAGTCTGGCTGGAATTCCCGGAATGCTGCTCGCTGTGCCTGCCGCCGTCATTCTGAAAGTGCTTGGCCGCGAGTTATATCATGAGCTTTATGACCAGGAGTGAGTATGAATGATACCTGCCCGGCAATAAAGGTCGAAAATCTGGTCAAGTCATTTGGCCGCAAACAGGTGCTCAAGGGGCTTGGCTTTACAATACCGCCCAACACGATTGCCGGCTTTCTTGGCCCGAACGGGGCCGGAAAAACAACTACGCTTCGTGTTCTGCTGGGTCTCATTCCTAGGGCTGAAGGCGAAATTTCGCTGCTTGGCAATCCGATTCCCGGCAGTCGCACCGTTGCTCTCGAACAGATTGGCGCCGTCGTTGAAAACCCGGCTTTTATCGAATCGATGAATGCCTACGAAAATCTCTACTGGTTTGGCTCTCTTTACCAGCCGCTTACCCGCGAACGCATCCTCGAGGTCATCGACATGGTTGGCCTCAAAGAGGCAACCTGGCAAAGATTCGGCACCTTTTCGACCGGCATGAAACAACGCCTTGGGGTTGCTTTTGGTATTCTGCACCGGCCGAAGCTGCTTATTCTCGATGAGCCAACCAGCGGCATGGATCCAGCAGGCCGCGTTCATATGCGCGAAATACTCACCCGCATCCACCAGGATTCAGGCACCTCGATTTTTCTTTCCAGCCACCTGCTCGATGAGATTCAGCGACTCTGCAACTACGTAGTAATTATAGATTCAGGCAAAACAGTCAGAGAAGGCTACGTTTCTGAATTGCTCTCCGGGCATACCGAAAAATGGGAAATTCGCGTGGTCGACGAAGACATGGCAAAGGCACGTGAGCTGATTACCGCAATGCCTGACTCTCCGGCCGAGGTGACTCAGGGGCCGCGTGGTCTGATTCTGACCATGGCACCCGGTCGTTCAGGTCTGGTTAATGCTGAATTGATCAAAGCCGGCATCAGGGTCAATGCCGTGATTCCGCTTGAAGCATCTCTTGAAGAGACCTTTATCAAGCTTACCGGTAATGGAACGGGGAGCGAATCATGAGAAGAATGCTTTTTCTGATACTGTTCGAGCTGAAAAAAATTCTTAACCGCAAGAAAGCACTATTGTTTCTGCTGGCGTTGAACGTGGTGCCGCTGGTCGCCAGTCTGGCTCTGCTGGTCGCCTATATCAAATTCAAAGGCTTCGGTCTTGGCGAAATTCAGTTTTCGGTTCTGCATGAGGTTGTGCAGGGTCTCTTCACTGCGCATTTCAAACTTTTTGCTTTCATCGCACCATTTTTTCTGGCACTTGTGGTTGGTGACAGTTTCTCAACCGAGCTTGGCCGCGGTTATATGTCAATGCTGCTTTTGACGCCAGTGCGTCTC
>CAZPCO010000089.1:0-5939 GCA_964585025.1 uncultured bacterium
TTGCCGGTGCTTTCGATTGCACCCTGATCCATAAGTGTGTCGATGGAGGCATTGGTTACACCGAGACCCACCTGCATCGGGTTGAGTCCGCCGTAGTCGCCGAAGGCCTGCTGGCCATGGCGCAAGGTTTCCGAAAACATGTCCTGAAACATGACACGGCTGCGTTTGAATGCAGTGGTGTCGACGTTGGCGATATTGTTACTCAGAACATCCATTTTTGTCTGATGTTGCTTGAGCCCGGTAACTCCCGTAAATAATGATCTGATCATAGCAGAGTGTTCCTCTTCTATCGGCTTGCTGTGCCGTTCACCGCAGGGTCAGGTCCGTCGTCACCCCCGGTAGCTCCATGAAGAAGTGGAGCAGCCGACCGGGAGAAAAACCTCGCCTCATGCTGGTTTTTACTTCCCGGCCAATCCGCTGGGATTGGCAAAGATCATTATTGTTAACCACCGTCTGTCAATCTGGCGGTTCTGGCTTCCCCGTTAAGGGGTCCGGCCTTTATGTTCTGGATCTGTTTTGCCTTATGATCTTTACTTTTCCCGGTTCGTTCGCTTCCTTAAATCTTGTTTCAGCCTTCTGGTCTCATATATTTATCTGCGCTCCTTATCCATACTTCATATTTACGCTGTCAATATTCGTCACTATGCCATCGCGCATTTCATCAATACCCATGGCGGTCACCAGGGTGCGACTCGGAACGTTCACGACGAAGGCGCCTTCTCTGGTCAAAACCAGCGAATCTCTGGCTCCTTTGGCTTCTAGTTCTGAAAAGGCCCGGTTTAACGAGTTTTCCAGGTTCGAATTCATCGTGATGTTTCTTTCGTTGAGGCGCTTCTGGGCATGGGCACTGATGCGGAACTGATTGTTTTCAGGGGTTTTTATCGATTGCAGGAAAAGGGCTTCGAAACTTGTCGTGCTCTGGCTGTTGCTGCTGGAGCCGGCTGGTTTGCTGGCCGGAATTCCCGTCAATTGTGGCCCCCGCGGTCCAATCATCAGTCTGGGGTCCATAATTTGCCTCGTGTTCGGATCAGGTTGTCAAAAGAACTGCAGGTCAGCTGGTCATGAGTAGGTCGGGCTGACCAGCTTGATATCTTCGAGACTGAAGGCGTTTTCACCCACCTTCAGGAATGGCACACCGTTTTCAAAGCCGACCTGTTCGACTACTCCCGTTACCGATTCTTCCATGTCGCTGGTCTGAGCGGTTACGGTTGTCCCGAGATACATCATCGCCTGAGTATGATTGCTGGCTGAGAACGCACTCACCAGCTTCTCGATATTCTTGTTCATGTTCAGCATCTGCTCAAGGGAGCTGAAGCTTGACATCTGGCTTATATACTCGGTATTTTCCATCGGGTTCATCGGGTCCTGGTTCTGCAGCTGCACGGTCAGCAGTTTCAGAAAGTCGTCTTTTCCAAGCTCTGCGGACGGAGTGCGGGTCGTCTTCGTCGTGCTCGCGGTGCCTGATGATGTTACATCGATCGTTTCAATTGCCATCGGCGTTTGCCTCCTATACGGTCATATCGACCGACTGAATGTTCAGTGCTGCGCGTCTCAGGTTAGGCAGAATGTTCTTTCTGATAATCGTATCGGCATCTTCTTTATTGTTTGTTGAGGCCGAAATTCGACTGGATTTGTTGTGTCCGCCATTTTCCTGATTGCCATTCTGTCCATCGGAATCACGGGAAGATATGTCTACGGTGATCTCGGTCAGATTTACACCCTGATTGACCAGCTGCTCTTTGATCTGGGGGGCCAGTTCTTCAAGCTTGGCTTTTGCAAGGGCGTTATCGGCCGAAATGCGCGCAGTTACGGCTCCGTCTTTTGAAGTCAGCTCCATCTCCATCTTGCCAAGTTCTTTCGGATCGAGCTCGATGTTCAGAACCTTGCTGCCGTTCTTTGTTTTGACAAATTCGGCCTTGTCGAGCAGTTCAGCAAACGCTGCCGTAGTTACCGGCATCGGGTTGGAAACCCTGGCGGCCGAATTCGTACTGGCTGTATTGCCGGACTGGTAGCCATAACCGTTGCTCAAACCGCCGTTTCCAGAACTGCTGGTGGTATGAACACTTTTCCGGACATTTTCTACTGTCGAGGCAGAAAATACCTGGTTTTCGGCTTTGCTGTTGTTGCCAGAACCTTTGTCACAAAGTAATGAGAAAAACCTGCGGGCTGCTTCTTCGATGGCTGGTTTCACTTCACTTGCCGCTGCAGGGTTCACGCCAGTCTGCGCATGATTCTGAGAAGTAGTTGAATTTTCAGAATTACCGGTATCTGCGTCTGTTGCAACCGGTTCTTCACCCGATTCATTCATTCTCTTGAATTCCTGACGCAGGCTTTCCCTTTCGACATGGTATTCCTCCTTCATTTCCGCCTTCGCCTCATTGTAGTCTGCTTTGGCGGCAGAAGTTTTCTCCTGGTTCCGTGATTCCTTCCCTTCTGGAGCTGATTCAGAGTCATTTTCACTTTCCGAATTTTCACTGGCAGCCACTTCCTGGTTCACGTTTGCTGCTGTGGAAGCTGCTGTTTCAGTGGCTTCAGTGACTGCCTTTTCGTCGGTGCTGACATCCTTTTCGATCTGGGTTGGCTGTTGGCCAGCGGATACCGCTGCCATTTCCTGCCCGGATGTCTCCTGACCGGTTGCTTCATCCCCGTTAATTTCGGTTAACTCAGATTCTTCAGCGCTTTCAGTATTGTCGGCTCCGCTGCCCTCCTCGACAGAATTTTCTGAATTCAATGCCGTGGCGGCCAGCTGAGAGGTTGCTTCAGAGTCTTCTACGGTTGTAACTTCAATGTCCGGAGCAGTGGCTGCTGTTTCCTGAACGGGAACGACAACCTGCAGAGCATTGGAAATTTCAGTCAGCAGATTCTGGAATTCGGGACGGTTGACCAGCTCAAGAAGAGATGCCTGTTCTTCAGATTCGGGCATGTCTGCTATCAGTTCGGCGAGCTTGTTCTGGAACCCTTCTGGAGATTCAGCCAGGGCCTGCAGATCTTCCGGAGAGAGCTTCTGCAGGGCGTTGATAAGGTTCTGCTGTTCTTCAGGGGTGAATTGAGCCAGCAGGCTTTCTATGCTCTGCATGTCGCCACTCTGGTCTTTGGCGACCTGAGCGTTCTTTGCAATTTCCTGAGAGCCATCTACCGCTTTTTCTTCGTCAACTTCTTTTTCAGAAGCTTCTTTGGTGTTTTCTGAACTTTCGGTTGCGTGCGATTCTTTCCGGCTGGTTTCGTCAGTCTTTCCTGGCGCAGTAGCTTCAGACCGCACATCGTTTTCCTGAATTCTTTCAGATGTGATCGCAACAGCCGGTTTTTCCTCAGACAGGAACCTGGTCTCAGCACTGTTTATGAGCAATGGATTGATATTGCCCGTGCCAGATGAGTTTCTGAAGCTGAAGTTGATTTTTGACTGTTTGGAACCCGAAATTGCATCGGCGTCAAATGCCAGTCGATTCTGCAAAAGACTCATGAAATCGCCGGTTTCTGAACCGTTTTGCTTTTTACCTGTCTGCAGGGCAGTAATTGGACCTGTAGAACCGCTCAGAATACCTGCTAAAAAGTCATTATTCATTCGTTTCACCTCCTTTCGAGACTTTTTTTATAATTCTCCACTATCTGTATCGACCTAATTTTTTCGAAGCTTTAGCTTTTTTTTATTTCTCGGAAAATTTATTGAACTCCTCTGTTGCACAGATTGTTGAGAGAAACTCTGCCATCTCTTGATTTGACCTTGGGTCACCGCCGGTGTTAAGTTATGCACCGAAAAACTGTTGCGCCATACAGGCAAGATCGGAGATAAACTTGCGACTTTTAATTGCTCTGCTGCTGATCATTTTTATATTCCCCGGCATTCTTCCGGCAGAAGAAGTGCTCTGGCCCCTTGATATTGAAATATCGCAGAGTTCCAGCTTTGCAGAGTTCCGTGGCATGCGGTTTCATGCCGGTATCGACCTGAGGACACAGCAGAAAAACGGTTTCCCCGTCCGTGCAGTGGCAGATGGCTTTATTTCACGTGCCAGTGTGCAGTTCAGGGGTTATGGATATGCTCTTTATCTTGACCATCCGCAGCTCAAAGCCAGAGTAGTCTATGGTCATCTTCAGGACTTTTCCGGACCACTGAAAGGTTATATCGATGCCAAACTGAAGCAGATGGGTCAGAGACACGGCATCAATGATTTCTTCACCCCTGACAGGTTTCCGGTCAAAAAGGGCCAGATCGTGGCATTCTCCGGTGACAGTGGCATGGGACCGTCGCACCTGCATTTCGAAATGCGCACTTTCACGGATGAACCTCTGGCACCTTCATTGTTTGGCTATCGGCCTGCCGATAACATTTACCCCGAATTCCACAAATTCTATGTGTTGCCCTGTGCATACATGGCAACAGTCGATGGCAGCTTTCTCCCGGCCGTTTACCGCATCAGAAAAGCGGCCGGCCGTAAGGGTTTCTGCCTCGATGCATCACCAATGGTCAGTGGCAGAGTGGCAATGCAGGTTGGCATATCTGATTCCAATGGCGCCGGAAACCGGTTTGGCATCGAGAAGCTGATTTTGACCGGTGGTGGCAAAACCCTTCTTGAAAGAATTTTTCACCAGTACAGCTATGATGATAACCGTCAATGCCCATGGGTATATGACTATTTCAAATCGAACGAGAAGAACACCGGTTATGTTTTCAACTTGTTCAAACTGCCATTCGATACCCTGCCCATGGCAAAAGAGTTTCCCGAATGGAGCGGCTGCTTGAACGGCGGTGAATTTGCCGGCAGCGCCTTTGAATTTGAGGTTACCGGCACCGACTTTGGTAACAACAGTATTTCGGCTGCCGGCAATCTCAGAGCTGACAATGTAGATTTTTCGCGGCCTTTCACTAAAGAAATGCTTGATGGTTATGAATTTGGTGAAGCGGTGCAGACTGACTTCAGCTTTGTTGCCATTGGCACGAAAAAGGCAGCTGTTTCGGATCATGTCGAATATGGCCGGGTTGAGGTCAAGGATCAGGCTGGAAAAATTGCCGAAATTCCATGCATTCTTAAATCAGGCAGGGCCGAACTGGCATTTGCAATTGAAAATCGCTGGCAGAAAGGTGCCTGGCTCGAAGATCGGCGCATTTTACCAGAAACCCGTTTTGTTGATCAGGAGGGTGGGGTAGTGGAGCTGGAAGCTGGCGGAAGGGCAGAATTCAAAAAGGATACTTTGAATTTTCCAGTCTTTGCAGCCATGCGCAAGATACAGACCTCGCCCCCGTCGGGTGGCAATGCCAGACGCGGCTGGCTGAAGCCTCACAGCGCCATCTGGCAATTGACGCCTGATAAGGTTGTTTTCAATTCTGAAGCAACGGTAAGTATTACTCCTGACCAGTTCACAGGTGATATTCATAAACTCGGTATTTATGAAGTAGACGAAAACGGTAATTACTCGCACAATGGCGAGAAGGTTTCCGGCGGCAATCTGAATTTTTCTGTTCGAACCGGTGGAAAATTCGTAATTCTTCAGGATCTCGTGCCGCCGGTGCTGAACTATATTCATCGCTCAACTCACTTTCACCTTGGAAAATGCTATGTTTTCAAATCTTCCGATATCGGCAAGGGCGTTGACTGGCTGAGTGCAAGCGCTGAAATCAATGGAGCGGCGGTCGAGGTTTATTCTGACCCAGACAAATCTGAAATTTACGTTGTCTGCCCCGACCTGCCTCTTCCCCATAAAATAGTTCTGAAGATTTCCGACCAGGCCGGCAATTCGGCCACAATGAACCGCAATGTTAAAGGCTGATAATGCCTTAAACCCATGAGCAGTCACGGTTACGCCTGGATTGCTTCAGGGCTTCGCCCTTCGCAATGACATAAGTCTGTCACTGCGAGGAGCGTTGCAACGAAGCAATATCGGTAACGCTTGGATTGCTTCAGGGCTTCGCCCTTCGCAATGACATAAGTCTGTCACTGCGAGGA
>CAZPCO010000089.1:6039-9863 GCA_964585025.1 uncultured bacterium
GCGGAGCGACGAAGCAGTCTCGGCTGACCCATCAGGCTTGCTGTACATTGGGACATTTATGGCCGTGAATCGTGATTGCTAAAACTATTCTTGACCATGGCTATCGTGCCATGGTATCAAGAAATGTTTGTGCCGTACAATACAGCTAGAGATAAATGCTTTCTTTGAGGAGTTTTCATCAGAAATGAAACGGATATTCTTGTTGGTTTTTGCTTTCCTGATTTTATTCTCGCCCTGCTATGGCCGTGAAGGCGTAGATTCCGGCATCAAATTCTCAGACCTGTATGGCGAAGTCAGCATCAGACCGAATGCAGAAGATGACGATGCCTATGAATTTGCCGAGCTCGATATGACTCTGTATGTTGATGACCGCATCAGAACCAAAGAAGAGTCTGGGGCGATCCTGAGCATGGCCGACATGTCTACTTTCGTTATCAAACCTGAAAGTATCGTCATTCTCAATACCGCCAGCGGTAAAGAAAACAAGATCGAGCTGCTCGCCGGCAACATCTGGGTAAACGTTAAGAAAATGGTTTCTGACGGCACCATGGAAGTTGAAATGAGCCAGGCGGTTGCAGGCATCAAAGGCACCAACATCACCTGTTCGACCAGCAGGGGCGAAGACAGAATTCAGGTTCTGCGCGGCCAGGCTGAAGTTCTGATCAAGGAAACCAAAGAAAAAGTTGAAGTAAAAGAAGGTGAAGAACTCGTTGTCAAGGCCGGTGGTAAGACCGAAAAGGTTGAAATCGACGTTACCGCCGAACAGAAGAAATGGGAAGACGCCACCTCGAGAATGGGTGAACAGATTCAGCTCAACGAAATTCCTGATATTCTCAAGAGCATTCTCGATGCCGAAAGTTCTGAATTTGCCCGCATCAACGAAACATTCACCAGGCTCGCCGCCATGGAAAAGGTTGAAGAAGCTGATGCTTTATCGATCAAGAAAGATGCCGAACGTTTCGTCGGCGTATTGCTTGAAGATGGTCTGATTCTGGCATCTACCCGCAAAAAAATTGAAACGGCGCTGCAGAGTCCCGATCTTGCCGCTGACCAGAGAGTTATGTTGGTCAGCTATATGAAGCAGATTGCGGCAGTCGCGGCAAAACAGGCAAGCTTCCAGACTCAGATCACCAAAATCATGCGTTATGAATTCAAACTCTCGGCAGCCGTAGAAGATATCAGCTCCGAGCTCGAAATGCTGCGCTCTGAACTCGCGCAGTCTACCTCAGAAGTTGACAGCGTTCGCGCTGTGCTTTCATCTAACCCGAACGGTCAGGGTCAGGACTGGTTCATGGAAGCCCAGGAGTCATGTGCTAATGCCCTGGCCGCACTCGACACCCTGAATATCAAAGTCAGCGAGCTTATTGCACAATACCCCACTTCGGTTGAACTGCAGGCAATGGTCAAGAGTATTTCCGACCAGCGCAATTCGATTTCAAGCATGATCAGATCTCTCGCCATTGTCGAAATTCCTGCTGCAACTATCACCGAGATGACCCAGTATGATGATGTCATTTCTCAGCAGCTGGTTCTGCTGCAGAACGAAATAAATCAGTATAAAGCCATTACCGAAACCAACCTGCGCCTCAGCCCGGCTATCGGTGAACGTCGCCTGATCGCCACTGCCAAGATTCTCGATGGTTATCTCAGAGTACGCACCCATTACAACAAAGCGCAGCGTCTGTATAACAATACCATGAAGGCCACTGCCGGCGCCGCTTATCGTACCACTGAGCAGGAAGAAATAGAAACCACCTGGATGAACATCAGTGACCGCTTTCAGCAGCTGGGAGTTGTCGCCGACGAACTGCAGTCGAACAAAAACGATCTCGAAAACCAGCTCAGAATAATTCTGCAGTGATTCAAAGGATGACGAATATGAAAAAACATACTCTTTTATCAATAATTCTCGCAGTATCTCTGCTGGGCAGCCCCCTTTACGCTCTGTCGAGCAAATCCAGCGAAGGTGCGATGACCGCCTTTTCCAGATATGAGCCTGATTTCTCCAACGCCATGCGTCGTCTCGAAGAACTCGATCGCCGCCTGGCCACCATGGACTCCGCCGAAGACAGCAAGCGCATCGAAGAAATCAAGTACGAAGCTGAAGAAACGATGAGCCGGGTCCAGAAACGTTACGACCTGATGGAAGACCTGTTTACCAGCGTTTCAGGTGATTACCCCGCCGACCGCGCTGAACTGTTCGAAGGTTTTTCGCGTCTCGACGATCTCTATCGCGCTATTCGCGATTTCCACACCGAAAAGTTTGTATATCGTGGACAGAAGCAGGAAGAAAAAAGCGTTCCGGTTACCGAGCCTGTTGAAAAGACTTCAGAACCCGCAGCACAGCCGAAACCGGCAGCAGAGCCCGCCCCTGCGGCTGCAAAGGTTGAACCGCAGCCCGCGGCAGCTGTTGAAGATAAGGATGCTGCTTCTGCCTCTTCCGATGCCAAAAAGGAAGAAACAAAGCTCGATGTCAGCGGCATTTTCAAGCTCGAATTCCGCAACCGCAATGAAGTAACCCGCACTCAGAGCAATGCGGCACCGTTCACTACTCTAGAAACGGCTCTGCCAAACGATATGAGACAGGCAAAGCTTGCTTTGACTTACAAATTCGATGAATTACACGAGCTGTTTGTTGAAGATCGCTTTTTGAAGCGCCAGCGCAACGAACCAGTTCATGAAAACTATCTGACCCTGGCGTATCTTTTCAAAGAAAGCAGAGATCGGGCCTGGACCTTCAAGGATACCCTGCAGCACTCCTGGTATCCGAAGGCCGGCAGCAAAGATTATCGCAACAACCTTGCCGAAATCTTTTTCAACGATCGTTGGACCAAACGTGAACGTCTTGCTAATCTGGGTTATCAGACCAGAAATTATCCTAATTACTCCCGCTCAGACTTTCATCAGATGAATTTTGGCGATCAGGAAACATGGTTCCGTGAAGATGGCAGTCTGTTTCTTGAATACAAAGGTAACTGGCGCCGCTATAACAACGTCGATGATCTCGATTACGACAATTCGAACATCTATGGTGAATACAGCCGCACATTTAAAGGCAATAAGGCCGAACTGTCACTGTCAGACACCTATGACCGCCGCGTTTATGATCAGGAAGCCATTAATCTCTACCGTTCAAGCTATTTTGATAACTATCTGCGGTTGAATTACGAGCTGCCCGTACATGACAAGCTTTCTTATGCTTTCGAAGGACAGCATACCTATCGCAATTACGGGTCGGATGAACCGCGTGGCTACAAAGAAATGAACCTGTTCACCGTTGCCCGCTTCAAGATCGATAATTCTACCCGCGCTCAGGCCGACTATCGCTACGTCTATAACGACGAAAACACTCGTGAGCGTGCTCATAAGAACCACAAACTGCATGGTATGTGGCAGAAAAGCTATAACAAAGACTTCAGGGTCAGATTCGAAGATACATTGCATCTGCGCAATGCTCCAGACACCAATGGCAAAGATATGGAATTCCGGGAAAACCTCCTGAATGCCAAGCTTTCCTGGACGCTGAAGAATTCAATGAATCTCACCTGGAACAATGAGTATCTCAATCGCATCTACGAAAGACTCGGTTACCGCGATTTCAAATATTTCCTGACTGGCCTGACCCTTAGCTATGCCAGCGCACAGAAATATGACTGGAAAATCGATCAGAGCTGGCGCAAATTCGACTTCCGCAATGGCGTTGCCAGCACCGGCTGGGAAGGCGAATCACAACCGGTCACCGAAGTTCAGTATAACTGCACTCTGCATGATGATCTTAAACTCCGGCTCCGAGCATCATGGGAAAAAACTTATTATCGCACTTT
>CAZPCO010000090.1:0-9847 GCA_964585025.1 uncultured bacterium
ACCAGGCACCGAACATTGTCCTGGCCATGGCTGCGATAGCGTCGGCATCTCCACCACCGTTGGCGGCACCGATCATCATTTCGTCAAACCGGCCCTCTGATTTAAGAAACCAGTAAAGAGCAGCGGCAAATGAATCGAGGCAGTAACCGCTATTGCCGATATTTTCTATCGCTGCCCGGGCATCGAGTTTCAATGAATCTTTGACTGCCTTCATCTTCTTGACCATTTCGGTTGCAAAGGGCTGCGACTTTTCGATGGCGCGATTCATGATGTAATCAGCAGAAAATTCACTGCCTTCAAGGCCGAGCGCAATGATCGAAGCAAATGCAAAGGCAGTTCCAACGACCTTCTGATCGGTATGAGTCAGGCGGCATGATTTATCGATAGCGTTTTTCAGAAGCGGCAGAGAGCGAAAGTATGCCAGAGCATAAGGCACGGTACGACAGACGGCATTTACCCCTGCCGAAAGATGCCCGGCCTGGCTCCATGGAACCCCGGCCGCCAGTTTTCGACATGACTTGATAAGGGTATTACCCGGAAAACGCCATTCAGAACGCTTTTTCTGGGCATGAAACCAGTCGACGAATTTATGGGTCAGATCATCGGCAGAGAAACCACCCTTCTCAACCAGGCTGCGCGCCAGAAGCAGCATGACCTGGGTCTCATCGGAATATTGCCCGGGCTTCAGATGACTGACAGGGTGCGACGGAAAAGCCTTTACGTAAAAGGTAACCGGTTCGTCGCCTTCTTCAGGGGAACGATAAACATCTTCTACCGGCGCCGCAAGCGCATCGCCAATGGCATAACCAAGCAGACTGGCCTGGAATTTATCGATCATGGTCTTTTCCTTGCAATTCAGGGTTTCTGAATTGTATCACGAATCCTGGCTTCTCTTAAAGACAAAAAGACGCCGGGGTTCTTTTCAAGAAAACGGTAGAATTCCATTACATCCATGGAATAAACGATCGAAGGCTCTGACGCTACCAGCGAAAAGCGGTTGACGCCGCGCCGTGGAGTTGCATATACCTTGGTGAGAAAGCTGCCGCGACCGGCACGCAATACGGAGCGATGCGAGCGTTCAAGCGCGATTGAACCAGCATCGACAAGGTAGTGATTTTCGCGGGTAGTTCCCTGACCGGCAAGCACATCACCCTTTTCGAGTTTTACCCGGCTCATGATACCCTGCAGCTGAGTGCGCTGGGTCGGCGAAAGGGTCTTGAGCAACGGCGACGAATCGAACAGGCTCCAGGTATCGTATTCGCGGTTCTGGGCAATGACCTTCATCTGCCGGGCAATTTCAGAGCCACGGATAAAATACAGGAAGTCGTATTTATCCATGACCAGCACTTTCATGTCGGTTTCGGCGATTACGTCGGCATTGCGCGGTGCATTTAGAATCATCGAGGTTTCGCCAATGTAATCGTTGTTAGAATAGGCTTTGATGACAGCCCCGTTGCGCTCGACGCGCGCCCGGCCGCTGACGATCATGAAAAACCGGTCACCAACAGAGTTTTTGCGAATGATCAGGTCGCCCTGTTTGAAATGTTCGACCTTGACCAGCGTTAGAAATTCGCGGGCTTTCTCGATCGGCAGGCCAGAGAACAGGTCGATATGATTGAGCACATCAAGGTATTCGAGTGCTTCGTTGCTTGCCGGCGCGGTAACGGGAATGACAATCGATTCTTCGCGGCCATCCGGAGCCTTTTTAAGATTCGAGCCTTCTGGAATCGACTTCTGGGCCAGATGCATGAGGAAAATGCGCTTTTTAACCGAGTCTGGCAATTCGACGAGGTTCTGCATAGGAGTATGCAGCGGCGGAATACCTGCTTCATGGAAAATCACCGAATGATGCCAGGGAAAGTTGGTCAGTTCGATCATGCGGTAGCGGTTGACATCGCCTCGATCGTAAAGCTTCTTGAAGGTATCAGGGTCATAGAGAGAATCTGAAGAATTTACAAAGCTCTTGCCCTGGAAATAAACCTCGAAACCGATGGTAGGAATCGAATGCAGCGTATAGAAGAATCTGAATTCGCCACCATTGATGCGGATCGGCACCTGCAGGCTGATCGGGTGAAAATGGAACAGACTCATGAAAGTTTTGTAATTCAGCCCGGTAAGCGCCTGATATTTGCGCACAAAGCTTTCCATGATCGTTTCAGTCGTATAAAGGTTGATCTTCTTCTCTTCGAGAAGTTTCTGCAGAATGCCTGAATCGTGGTCGGCATGGCAGTGCGTGAGAATGCAGTCGTCGATCAGGCGCGGGTTGATATCCATCGACCGCAGCCAGAGAGTTGAATCTACAGGTGGGTCGACAAGAATACCGCGTCGGTTCAGCCAGATGATGAAACCGCTGGTCAGTTCGCCCGGGTCGAAGCCTGAACCGGAACCAATAACAGTAAGCCCGAAAAGCGGCGGTTCAAAAGGCTTTGGCGAAAAAGGCTTTTCTGGAGTTCCCCCAAATGCGACATCGAGAGAAACTTCGGCAAGAACGTTCTTGCCATCGACGACACGCAAAAAGTCTTTATTGCGTTCTAGCGCCATATCCCCGAAAGGAACTCGATTATCAGGGCCCCAGGGAATGCCGACCGCCATGTCCGAGAGCTCAGCTTTACGCTTACCTGAAAGACTCAACGGCCGCAGATATTCCATCTCGGCACGCAGATTGGGAATCAGATCACGATTTATGCCATAAGGGTATTCGCGTACCAGCTGAATATTGTCTGGCCCGAGAACCGCCTCGCGAACGACCGGCATGACTGTTTCGAGCTGATGTCGATGGCCAATGACTCTAATCGAACGGCGCTTGACAAAAAAGTTGAAATAAGCTGGGAATTCAATATCTGCGAGCGACACGCCACGCTCTGCAGAAAACATTCGGTTGGGAATCACAAATGTATCAGGTACATCACCAAGGATTTTCATCGTGTCCTTGATGGTTTCAGGCGGGGCGCCCACCTGCAGCGCTCCGGAAGGGGTCTTGATGAGAGTCCCCCCACGTGCCAGTTGAATTACCTCTACAGCCATATATTTCTCAACCTGTGATTTTGCTATCAACACAAAAAGATAATCAAACTTGCCAAATTATGCAACTGAATTTAATGTTTCATTCAACCAAATCTGAGCTTATTCAGTGTGATTTCAGATTATGCATCAAGTTTGCCGTTACTGAAAACAGTACCCCTGCTCAAATAATTCGCATGTGCGGCCAGCTGAATACCGACCTTCTCTTGTGACATAGCTTTTATGCCTATTGCTGAGGGAACTAGTGGTCTGTCAAGATTGCTCGTGGTAATTTGCTGTCATTGCGAGGAGGGCGACCGCCCGACGCGGCAATCCTTATGGCAGAAAGATTGCTTCGACCGCTACCGCCATCCTGGCTATCGCGGCATAAAGCCGTCCATGGCTAAATCGCTATGCTCCTCGCAATGACAGTTTTTAAACATCTATTCAACTTTGGCAGACCACTTGTACAAAAATCCGGAAAAAATTTACGCATCAAACATGGTTGGGATTTATGGCTGGGGAACTGTAACAGTGGTGATTGAACCCAGCAGATCAGGGTCATAAATCTCGACTATTGCACCTGGTGGCAGATGGGGTGAAAAAATCAGACTTTGAAAGGGTTTAACGGCAAAAATTTCATATTTGAGATAACCAAGCACAACCATAGAATTGGTTGAAGAGACCTGAATATTGGTCTCGGCAGCAACCAGCTCTGTTACTCCTTGCCATTCCGATGATCCATCGACATTGCCGGCAAAACGAACAGTCGGAGCGCCATTTGACTGGCACCCCGGCTGTTGAGGATCAGATTTAGACGCTTCTCAAGCTATCAGGGCAATACCCTGTAAGTGTAAAAGTGTCTGGCCATGTTGTCCTGCTGATAGATGGTCACATGGGCATAAACGTTTCTACCGGGAGTGAAACCGGGCTCTGAAGGCAGGAAGGCTTTGCTGATGACAGCCGGGTCTTC
Source organism: uncultured bacterium (assembly GCA_964585025.1). Classification (GTDB taxonomy): domain Bacteria; phylum Muiribacteriota; class Ozemobacteria; order Ozemobacterales; family Ozemobacteraceae; genus Rifleibacterium. Next base: position 3,974 of record CAZPCO010000090.1, read on the forward strand.
ACTGAACCATTGAAATGATGGCTCCCGGGTTGCTCGGCGCGATTCCCGAATAATTATGCCCATCGAAACTAAGTGAGCTATCGATTAACAAAAAACCGGTCACTGCGACCTCTAGCAAGAGGTTCAGTGACCGGCCTTTACACAATTTTACAGTTTCAAATAATCACGGAAAGGTTTTCCGAGTGAAGTAATCGAGGCCTATGCCATTATTTTGCCATTCACTAACATGAATATAAAATGTTTTACCTGACAAAGGCGCCATATCTAGGTCACTGAAGCTGTGTTGAGCCACAGAAGCATCCTCAGTTCTAAAATACGGCGCGGCCATCCTGCCGGCATCACCCCAAAAAACAATTACATTAAAATTGAGTTTATCCTTTGAAACAGTAGAATCCCCCACGACAGTCTTGACATCTACAGAGACTGTGGCACTTAGGGGCTGTATTCCGGAGGTATCGGGCTGGCTGAACACATAAGTCTGGATTGTGCCATCAGTGAAAGTAACTTTCATGCCAATCTTGGCGCCGGGATTGTTCGGAGCGATTCCAGCCAATTTACAATCATTGCCAACATTGAAATTGTTCCATTGAGTTGTACCATCAGCTTTTGACAAACTTACAGTGCCATTGATGAAACTGCCTGAAGCCACGACAGAAGCAACAGGGAAGTCTGCGACTTCATTCAAATAAGTAAACAACGTGGTATTAAGAGAATTATCGATTCCATTTCTCTGAAACTGAAGAATAATTGCGGTCCAGTCGGTTCTTTTCTGATTGCCTATGATTTTCCATTCGCCGTTTTCCTTACGGAAAATTTCAATCAGGGAGGCAGAATCATCTTCGTTTGAACTGGCGTTAAAAATAATGTCCAAATTTGAAGTGTACTGCCAGAACTGGTTCAAATCAACTAACTGCTCGGTAGAACCGTCTTTCAGCGTAATACTTCCTAATCTGGCAACCAGCCAGGTATCAACAGCGATCTGCTTGTATTGCCATCCTGTAAAATTCATTGATTGCAGCTGTTCATCAACATCAACAGGCTGAAGCAATTCATAATCCCAATGGTCAGCATTTCTTCCATCACTGACGTAATTAGCACTGATATGGGGCCTCAAGGAATCGAGATCGCTGGAAACAAGGGTTTCACCTATTACATTAGCGCGCTCAATCAAATCAGTGAATTTAGTATAGATGCTTTCAATCGCCGCCTTGTCTGCAGCCGCCGGTTCAGCAGTTCCAGAAGCGGCAGTGACAATCACACCGCAGAATGCGGTTTTACCGCCATCGACGGTAGTCACAGTGACGGTTGCAGTTCCAACCCCCACGGCCGTCACATGGCCGGTCATACTGGCAACCAGTGCAACCGACGGATTATCTACGCTGAAAGAGACCATTTTATTGGTCGCATCAGCTGGAGATACCGTTGCTACCAGGATTTCAGAAGCACCGACCGCCAGACTGGTGATGCTCTTATTCAGAGATACACCGGCAACAGCAATCGGTGGAATTACTGTAACAGCGCAGACGGCGGTTTTGCCGCCATCTACGGTGGTTGCAGTTATGTTCGCGCTACCGACGGCTACAGCGGTCACTTCGCCGGTGCTGCTGCCGACAGTGACAACCGAAGTGTTACTGCTCGACCAGGCAACCGCCTTATTGGTTGCGTTTGCAGGTGCAACCTCGGCAGTCAGAGTTTCCTTGGCACCGATAGCCAGTGAGGTAGTGCTCTTATTGAGTGTGACACCAGTCACATCTACTGTAGTTGCCGTAACCGTATAGACGGCGACATCCTGCTGGGTAGAGCCGTTTACAATGGCTACCACGGCACCGACTGGCAGTTCATAGACAAAATCGAGAGAACTGAAGTTATCAACCGCCAACTGGCTGGTTGGGTCTTCTGGCGGGTAACCGGCAACCAAAACCACTGCCTGTTGCTGATTAGACAAGGCGGCATTTTTGGTTATACCGTAGCTGCCGATGCCTCCGGCCGGAATGAAGGTGTCATTGCTGTAAGTCGACCAGTTGCTCGTTCTGATTACCACCTGCAGATTGCCAAGAGTCAGGCCGCTGCCCGAAACTGCCGGAGTAAAGGTTACCGTTTTGTTTGGCGAAACCGGCAAATCGTTAACGACAACGTAGCAGCCGGCAACCTTGGCGCCATCTGCAGTTGCTGCGACTATATTAGCTCTGCCAGGACCGACAGCCGTAACTTCACCGCTCGCATTCACAGTTGCGACAGGAGCATTGTCGGTCGACCAGATAACCGCCTTGTTGGTTGCATCGGCAGGCGAAACGGTCGCTACCAGTGTTTCCTTCGCACCCACCATCAAGGAGACAGTATCTTTGTTCAGAGTCACCCCGGTAACCGCAACTGAAGCACTGCCAGTGACTACGACAAAAGCGGCTTCAGAAGCATTCACCATTACTCTGACATGGCCACCGGCCGGTATTGGCGGGTTGAAGGCAAGAGTATTGAAATCGGCAAGAGTCGAAAAGTCAAGACCATTATAGGACAGAACAACACCCGGAACCGGTTCTGACAACGATGGATTGGTCAGATAAGGATAGTCAGTACCATTCAAGCCCTTCAAAGTCACCGATGTGACGAAATTTTCCGGCACATTGGCGATCTTGATCAGCGTAGCGGGCAGTGCCGCACCGGTCACGGTCGTATTGAGCAACAGCGAACCTGAAGCCGGCGGAAGCGGGGCTGCAGTGACAGTTACATTACAGAGGGCAGCAATGTTGCCATCAACCGTGGTTACTACGACATTTGCCTCACCGGCAGCAAGTGCAGTAACTTCACCTACGCTGTTGACAGTGGCAACCGCAGCATTGCTGCTCGACCAGGTAACGGCCTTATTTGTAGCATTGGTCGGCGCAACCGTGGCAATGAGGATTTCTTTCGCACCCGCAGTGAGACTGACAAAGGTCTTGTTAAGCACTACGCCGGTCACACCTACAGTTTCACCACCCGGAACGGTTGCACTGGCCGCGACTGAGCCGCTTTTCAGAACTTCGACATGAGCGCCGCCAGGAAGCGGCATAACGAATTCAAGGGCATTGAAATCAGCAAGAGCTGATGCATCTGAACCATTATAGGTCAGAATTATTCCTCCAGACAACAGATCTGACAATGCTGTATCAGGCTGGAACAGATAACCGGTGCCGTTCAAACCCTGTAAGGTTACCAATGTCATAAAATCTTCCGATACATTGGTTATCTTGATCATCATAGTGGTGTTAGCAGCACCAGTCACGGTCGTGCTAAGCACCAGCGAACCGGAAGCCGGCGTCACCGGAGCGCCAGTGACCGTTATCGCGCAGGCCGCAGTTTTGCCGCCATCAACGGTGGTTGCCGTGATAATGGCGCTGCCGAGAGCGACAGCCGTCACTTCACCGGCGCTGCTGACCGTCGCGACTGACGTATTGCTGCTCGACCAGGTGACACCCTTGTTTGTGGCATTGGTCGGCGCAACTGTCGGAACCAGCAACTCTTTTGCTCCGACCATTATGCTCGTAGCCGCCTTGTTGAGCGTCACGCCGGTTACAGCTACCGCCGATCCGGGAACATTGAATGTCGCCACCTCTCTCATGGTGTCGACATTCACAATCGCCACCACTGCCCCTGCCGGAAGTTCAGAATCAAATGTCAAAGAACTGAAGTCAAGAACGGAATACGGCGAAGTTCCTGTCGAAAGAAGCACTACTGCTTTCTGCTGGGTACTCAGGGCAGAATTTTTAGAAAAGCCGTATGTTGTTTCAACTCCGTTAACAAGACAGCGAACAAACAGATGATTGTCGTAATTTCCATAATTCGGGGTTCTGATTTCAATCTGCATGTTCATGAGGTTCAAACCAGTAACGGTCTGGGCAAAATCTGCAGTCTTTATGCCAGAACCTGGAATATCGGTAACGGTAACCGTGCAAACTGCACGCAAACCGCCATTTTCAACCGAGACTGCATAAATATCTGCAACACCAGGTCTCAAACCAGACACAATGCCTCTACCTTCGGCGTCCGGGCTCACGTTGACGACTTCAAGATTCTGACTCGACCAGACAATCCCTTTATTAGTCGCGTTTGCCGGCAGGAAAGATGGCGTCACGATTTTTTGGCTGCCAACTTCCACTGTCGCGGTTCTGGGAAGCTCCAAGCCGGTCAAAGAAATGGTTGAAGTGGCCGCTGATCTGGTAAAAGTGGCATAACTTGGGGTTACGCCATCTTCACTCGCCCCATCGACAAGGAAACGCCCGGTAATCGAATTGTTGGCAAATTTGCCTTCCAAAGAGAATTCCCACCAGGGGTTGGCTCGATCGTTGGTGGTTCTCACCAGAAACTTTGCTTTTCCTTCCGGTGATATGAACATCCAGCCGCCGCGCAAACCGGAAATTCCGTTACCGGTTACGCTCGTAACTCTGCCAGTCGCATCGACTGCGAATGAAATCGCATTACTTACAGTCGTAACCACACCAGAGTTATAATCAGAATACTGAACGGTCGCTGAGCCGGTCCAGACGCCCTGGGCAAGCCAGGGTTCCATAATCCGTTCCATACGGCCGCCCATTCCTGCGGCTTCGATGGTCCAGGTGCCAACGTTGCCGATAACTCGACCCCTGATCGCCATAGGATCATCAGAACCTGGATCGATTGAAATCGTCAGATAACCTTCAGCATCGGCCTGATAGGTGCCACCGGTGCTGCTGATCGCACCAAAGTCGGTAATAAGGCCGCCACCGTTGCTGACAGCAAAGAAGCGGGCATTTTCGAAATCAGTGAACATCCAGGGACCGCTCAGAAGCGACAGATTATTGGCAGTACCCGACATAACAGAAACAACGCAGGTCGCAGACCTGGAGCCGTCAACCGTTGTAGCTGTAATATCTGCAGTGCCTGAAGCCATAGCGACAACCAGGCCGGTCATACTATCTACCATGGCAACCGATGGGTTACTGCTTGTCCAGTTGATCTTCCTGTTAGTCGCATTTACAGGAGAGATAACGGCAACCAGTGTTTCCTTTCCATAAACGGGCAGGGAAAGCGTAACTTTATTAAGAGTAACCCCGGTAACAGCTATCGGGGCAGAAACGACACTGCTCCTGCGTATCATCATTTTTTCGCCGATGCGTGACGAATCATCAGAATCGATCATGCATTCAAGATTCATAAGGCTCGGGTCAGCAGGAGAATTCGAAACACGCCAGATTTCGTAATGGGTGCCTACACCTGTCGGGTCGCCGAAACGAAGCATATTGCCGTTCAGTTCCCAGCGATAATCCAATGTCCAGACAACATTGGTGGTGTAAATTCTTGCGCTGCCGCTACCCTCTTCACCAAAGCCTGTTCCCGTCATCATTTTGTCATAGGCAAAAGTGAAATTGCTGTGTTTTCCTTCGGCATTGGGCAGAAAGGTGAAATCCTGACCACCGGGAGCACGGCCGCCAATGATGTTCCAGCTGCCGATAAGCTGCTCAAAAGTCGGGGCATTGAAAGTCTGGCGACTGACAGCGCCAAAACTCACGGGAACATTGTCTGAATCGCTACCGTCAAGAACGGCGAGGCCATACAGAGTATCGCCGGTCAAGCGACCCTCGAGGCTGATTTCCCACAACGGGCTGGAACGGTCATTGGTGGTGCGAAGCACTACTTTGGCAATGCCGGAGGGACCAACGAACATGTAGCCACCGCGCAGGCCATTGATACCAGTGCCGCTGAGGCTTGTCACTTTACCATTGAAATCAACGGTGAATGAAAGGTCTACGGTTCTGGTCGAAAGAACGCCAGGTTCATAATTGTGACGAATGTTGAGAGAGCCGCTCCAGTTGCCCTGGCCAAGTGCCGGGTTGACAACGCGCTCAAGAGTGCCGCCCAAAG
>CAZPCO010000091.1:0-9805 GCA_964585025.1 uncultured bacterium
CTGGTAACAGCTCCGGGAATGTTACCGATAAAGTTGCAGCCATTTCAGGTTTCTGAGGCGTGAAGAAGGTCATCTGCCCGGCACTGATCGGTGGCTGGGGAGTTGGAATTCCAAACAGGGGGATGTCGGAAAGTTTGTAGAACCCCAGATAGTAACCGGTAGAGTCAGAAGCTGTTTCCTGAAGGGTGAACTCATAATTCTGACCCCATGAAAGTGCCATGGTGACGGTCGCTAGATCCCTTGTCTGAGTGGCCTCGTCGCTGCCTACCGCCTTGATATAGATGGTTGCAGAAGCCGGGACCTTTTCGTTCTTGTTCCAGGAAGTCAGCAGTAAAGGATCTTTGTATAACGAGAGGTTGATTATGTCTCCTGGGGGAGTCGTGTGAGGCTGAGTGAAAAAGGTTGTCTGAAATGGTTCCGGCACATTCAACAGAGCATTGCCGGCAAGATCTCTGACGCCATTGTTGATTTCGATGCGATAAGTGGAACTGGTTGTCATGCCATGATCGGCACCATCGTCCGGGTCTATCAGCAGCCTGTTTCCGGTTAGTGACAGACTGTAACTGGCGACTGAACCGTTTCTGAAAAGTTTTATCGACGCCTTGTCTATTGAAGCAGCCGCAATGGTTTCGGAAAAAGTGATGAGCGGTTGCTGGTCGATGGTGACCATGGAGGCTGTCGAAGGGTAAAAGGCGGTGATTGTCGGTGGGGTTTTGTCTTCGATAGTGAAAGAATAAACGAGAGGCCGGTTTTGCGGATTGCCGAACAGGTCTTTCTGGTTGAACACTTTGACCAGGTAGGTTTTTTCGCTCGCGAGCAGAGTGGAAGGCGTTATGGTCACCTGCCTGAGAAGATTATTGTAGGTGAGGGAAATCGCAACAGCAGTTCCATCGAGTGTCAGAGCGATGTTGCCGTTGTTGATCTCGGATGGGTTCAACGGCTCATCAGCATTGATGGTTATTGCTGAATTAACCGGTATGTTGATGGCCCCTGAGGCTGGTATGCCTGGAAAAAGGCCTGGCCAGGTTATCAGCAAACCGGCGCTGGCGGCCGGATTGATTACCGACTGAACGTTCAGGGCATACCGATCGGAGAGACCTGTAAATGAGGTAGAACCGCGAAAAACACCGCTGGCTGAAGCCGTTTCAGAAAGAATTGCGAACTGACCGGTCGAAATGGAAGCGATGGTGCTGTCACGTGTGAGACTTTGCCCGTCTGTGCCGAAGAATTCGATATAAAGAGTGCCGGTTGCATAATAATCATTGCCGTTCGCCAATTGGTTGCTAAAACCTGCATCGGAAAAAAGTCGCACAGTGTCGATGGCGGTGGGAGCCGTTTGTGAAGCCATAGTTGTAAAGGTCGAAGTGAATGGGGCCGGGGTCGGATTGAATGCGTTTCCGGGCAGGTCGGTGACCCCGTTGCTTACTTCGATTCTGTAGGTTGTTTCCGGCAGCATATAGCCTTCAATGTCATCAGGGTCAACAGTAATTCTGTTTCCACTTACGCTAAGGCTGTAGCTGGCATTGCTGCCATTTTTGAAGAGTTTTACCGAATTTTTGTCGATTGAGGCGGCAGCGATGTTTTCAGAAAAGTCGATAGTGAGGATCCGGTTGATCAGAATTCCGGTGCTGAGATTGGCCGGATTGACAGCACTCAACAAGGGTGCTGTTTTGTCTTCGATTTTGAAACTGTATATCAATGGCCCGGTTTGCGGGTTTCCAAAGATATCGGTCTGATTTCTGACTGAGACCAGGCAGGTTTTTTCACTTGGCAGCAGGGCATCCGGAGTTATTGTGATCTGTTTGAGGGCATTGTCATAACTGAGCGATGTGCTTACCGGGGTTCCATCGACCGAAAGAACCACGTTGGTAGAATTGACCTTTGTCGGGTCCAGAGCTTCGTCTGCGGAAATCTTGACGGCAGAGGTGACTGATACATTGACGGCTGCTGAAGCCGGAGCAGCTGGTAAGAGGGTTGGCCAGGTAATCAACAGTGCCGCGCTTGCTGCCGGGCTCACTGTCGATTGAACTTTGAGATTGAAGCTGTTAGGTAGGCCCGAAAAGGATGTTGAACCACGAAAGATGCCTGAAGAAGAGGCTGTTTCGGTCAGAATTACCGATACCCCGGTCGAAATTGAAGCTATGGTGCTGTCGCGCGTCAGACTTTGTCCATCTGTGCCGCTGAATTCTATATAAAGAGTGCCGGTTGCATAATAATCGCTGCTGGCAGCAAGCTGACTGGTGAAGCCTGCATCAGAAAAAAGCCTCACCGTGTCGATAGCGGTTGGACTTGTCTGTGATGCCATGGTGGTGAAGGTCGATGTGAAGGGAGCAGGGGCTGGATTGAAAGGGTTTCCGGGCAGGTCGGTGACCCCGTTGCTCACTTCAATTCGGTAAGTTGTTTCAGGCAGCATGAAGCCTTCAACGTCATCAGGGTCGATGGTGATTCTCCCGCCGCTGACGCTGAGACTGAAACTGGCGTTGGTGCCGTTTTTGAAGAGCTTTACTGAATTCTTGTCGACTGAACCAGCGGCGATGCTCTCGGAAAAGTCGATGGACAACAGACTGTTGATGAGAATGCCGGTGCTGAGGTTCGCCGGGCTGACGGCGCTGATTACCGGTGCGGTTTTGCCTTCAACTTTGAAGCTGTAGATCAAAGAACCTGTTTGCGGGTTTCCGTAAATGTCGGTCTGGTTGCTTACCGAAACGATACCTGTCTTCTCGCTGGGCAACAGAACGGCAGGAGTGATGGTGATCTGTTTGAGAGCATTGTCGTAGCTGAGAGTGGCGCTTACCGGCGTTCCGTCGAATGAAAGGACAATATTTGTCGAGTTGATCCTGGCAGGGTCAAGTGCCTCGTCAGCAGTGATCTTCAGAGATGAATTGACCGGAACGTCTATGGCCGCTGAAGCGGGTGCCGTCGGAGTCAGTGTTGGCCAGGTTATCTGCAGATATTCGCTTGCAGCCGGACTGACCGTTGATTGGACCTTCAGGTCGAAACGGTCGGCCAGACCCGAAAAAGAAGTTGATCCACGAAAGACGCCGGTAGATGAAGCTGTTTCGGTCATGACCACCGACAGGCCGGTCGAAATCGAGGCGATGGTGCTGTCACGGGTAAGGCTTTGCCCGTCAGTGCCGATGAATTCAATATAAAGAGTGCCGGTGGCGGGGTAGTCTGCGCCGGCCGCCAGCTGATTGCTGAATCCTGCATCGGAAAACAGTTTTACCGTGCTGATGGCTGTAGGTGCTGTTTGCGATGCCATTGTGGTGAAGGTCGATGTGAACGGAGCCGGAACGGGATTGAAGGCATTGCCCGGCACGTCGGTAACGCCGCCGGTCACTTCAATTCTGTAGGTCGCATCTGTCTGCATGAAGCCTTCAGCCGAATCATCTGGATCGATAGTGATTCTCGCGCCGCTGATGCTGAGACTGTAGCTTGCAGCCGCGCCATTTTTGAACAGTTTTACCGAATTCTTGTCAACCGAACCGGCGGCAATGTTTTCGGAAAAATCCAGGGTGAGGGAACTGTTGATCAGAATACCGTTGCTGAGATCTGCAGGGCTGATCGCGCTTAGAAGCGGAGCGGTTTTATCTTCGATCGTAAAACTGTAAATCAGTGGTTTGGTCAGAGGATTGCCGGCCAGATCTTTCAGGTTGGATATCGAGACTGTATGCAGCTTTTCGCTGGCAAGAAGGGCGGCCGGGGTGATGTTGATCTGCTTTAGTGGGTCGTTGTAGGCTGGGGTAGTTGAAATCGGTGTGCCATCGACACTTACGACAATGTTGCTGGTGTTTACAAGGGTTGGGTCAAGCGATTCGTCTGCAGTCACCGTTATTGTCGAATTAACCGGGACATTTACTGCCGCAGAAGCCGGAGAATTTGGAGCCAGAGTCGGAAAACTGACGAATACCGGGTGATATACCGCCGGCTTCGCTGTTTTAAATTTGAAGGTATGCAGACCGCCGGTTGGTGATGAAAGGGTGTATCCTCCTGTGAATGCGCCTGAATTCGCTGCGGTTTCAGACAAAGTCAGCGAGGATAGGGGAGTTGCTGAATCGTCGAGAACGACATCGACATTTATGGTATCAATGGTATTGAATGCCGGATCGATGCAATTGACGCGCAGGTAAATTGTGGCACTGGCGTTGACTTCACTCCCTGAAGCGATCTCGCCGCCGACCCCCGCAGCTGCAAAAGCGGCACTGGTAAAAGCTCCGATACTGTTGATTTCATCGGCAGCCACCTGACTGGATGAATTCTGGGTGGTAAAGGTAATGGTCGCATTGGTGTATATCTGCGAGCCATTGTTGTCGATGACACTGCTGGCAATGGAAATGCGGTAGGTGGCATTGTGCTGCAGGTCTATGTCGGGCTTGAAAATGAGTTCATTGGATGTGCTTGCTATGTGAGTGATGGGAATCGTCTGATCAAGAGAATCTAATAACCGCACCGGGGTGTTGATACCTATCAACAGAGGATAACTGGCGAGACGCATTGGCTTGTCGAAATTCAAGGCAAAGTAGTTGGTGCTCGAACTTGCAATTACGCGGTAGCCGCTGGCCAGGTCGCGGAAACCACCAACGGTCCCGGCGTTGACGGTTCGGGTGAGTGACAGTTCCGGGTGGGGTTCGGCATGGTCGATCACGATGCGCACTTGACTACCGGCTTGTGGCGGCCCTTCCAGATGAAGAATTTTTTCCGGGTTCTGCCAGGAGCAGCGATCGGGAAACTCGAGTTGCCGCGTGAAAAAATCAAAGCGCGAAAAACTGGAAAGCAGGATCAGCCCTGCATAAAAATGCCCATTGTCGGTGAAGAAAAACTGGGTGGGAAACCCGGCAGGGCTCAATAGTTCGCCCTGTTCTACGCTGCCATCTTTTAGAAAATAGTTGTACATACCAGCGGCGGTTGGCAATACCAGGCTGGTTTCAAAATTGCCACCGCCGCCGGAGCAAAATCCCAGGCTGGTAAAAGTTTTGCTGTTATCAATAGAAATTTCGCTGGCAAACGTGAATTTTCCTGCGCTGCCGGGGTCGAAAATCCCCGACCGATGGTAAATCCTGCTGTTGTCGAGCCAGCTGAGATGTACACTCAGGTCGCGGGGGTTCTGGCAAAGCGAGATAACGCTCCCTTCAATGTCTGGTATGCCGGCAAGTGTTGTTGCGTCGAATGCCGGGAGAGTACCGTCCTTGAAAGTAATGATCTTTATAGTGGTGGCGCTGGTTGGAAATGCAACGGCTACATATTCGTCAGAGCCCGATCTGAGCAGGCACGAGCATGGCCCGAAGGTTGTCAGAATACCGCTGCCGGCAAAAGCGCCCTCGTCGGTCCATGAAGTGGCATCGGCTGACGAAGCCGCCCGTAAGTTCCCGGCTCCATCGAGCCAGAAGATATAGGCCCGGGTGCGTGTCATCGTCATTGCGTGCGGTCTTAACGCATTTGCTGTGGTACTTACCGGAATTTTATTCAGCACGGGGTTTTTAAGAATGTCGCTCAGGATGGGATAAACGGAAGCAAAAATTTCGCGGTTGCCACCAAATTTCATGGTCGAGACAATGAACTGCTTCTGTCTGGCAGAATTGGCAAAATTGGCGGGAAATTGCGCTGCCTGAACGCCCCCGTCGTAAAACACTCCAGTGGTAGTAGAGCCTGCGAGAGGGTTTGACCAGGATAGATGCGGATAAGTCGATTTCCAGGCAGAAAAAGGAATAGGGCTTGTTCCGGCGGTGAAAACCAGTTCGGTGCCGGAAGCGTTGAAATAAACGCGGTCGGGGAAGATGTTGGTGCGATTGTCCAGTGCCGATGGCGAAAATGTAAAAGTGGCGGTCAGCAGTTCGCTGGTCGAAGTCGCATAATCAAGAGATTGCACTCCATAGAGAGAAGTTGGGTAAAAAATACTCACGAACAAAACGAGAATAAGGGAAAATTTCCCGACAAGTTCGGCCGTAAAGTCGGTTGCATTTTTTGCCGCCCGATGGGCAAAGTGCTTTCCTGTCAGGGAAAGAGCCGCTGCCAACCGTTTATCTTTTAAAACCAGGTACAAAATTTGCTTGCCTTAATAGTAGCGCCGATATTTTTTTGGAGGTCACATCATATGAACAGGAAGTTACTGCTGGCTCTAGCCATTGTTCTCTTACTGCCGTTGCTCACCGGCTGTTTCTTCTTCAAATCCGGCGGGTCAAACCCGGTCGGTGACACCTCCATCGCCAGTTCACAGCAGTCGGCGCAGGCTGTGAGCAGTGCTAAGCCCCAGGTTATGGCCAGTTCTTACACCAAGCCGGTCGATCGTAAATACACTTTTGCCAAATCAGCACACACAATCGGCCATTGCTTCCGTGATGATGTCAAGAAAGCGGCCGCCAGATTCCGCGTATCATTATTGTCTGCCGACATGACAGACAATATCTTTATAACCTTTGAAAAGATGATGGTCAAGTCTGAACTTGGCGTTAAAACCAATATTTCCATGCCCGCCCGCAAGGTTGACCTTCTTTCAGCTTCAACCCTTTCAGATATTCTGGCAGAACAGAATCTTGCAGCCGGCCGTTATAACTACATGGAATTTTCGGTCAAGGCTGCGGAAATAGTGGTAGGTGACGCTACTTACCCGGTAATCGTACCATCGAAGAAAATTCGTTTTGTCGGCAAATTTGAACTTAAAGACGGCTATTCTACTAACCTCAAAATCAAGTTCCTGCATCGTCTTACCAAATGGAAAATCGGCAAGCTGAATTTCTTTATGCTGTTGCCCATAGTTAAGATTGGCTCCGAACTGATTCCGATTCCGGTTGATGAAGTTACCACCGGTAATCTTGCCGGTAGTGTAGAAAACTTCGTAAATTCCAGCAAACTGGCTGATGTCGCTATAAGCCTTGAAGGCACCAGTTTCTCAACTGTATCTGACAGCAACGGCCAATTCAGTTTTGCTGATCTCCCTGCCGGTACCTATAACTTGAGAGCCTCCCATGCTGATTACCTCGACTATTCCTTCCCGGTTGAAGTTATCGCCGGTCAGATCGCTTCAGTGGCAGCCCAGCTGAACCCGGCGGTCATCAGCAGCACGGTAAGTAATACCGGCTGGTTTTCGCAGATGTATCCGCTTGCCGATGCCTTCGGTGAGTTTTCAGAAGTATCCCTTGAAACTCCGGTCAATATCGACTTCGTCAGTCTGGCATTCGTGAAAGCCGAAGTTAAATTCACCGGTGAATACCATGCTCCGGGCTCCGCCAGATTCCAGAATTTCTTCGCTTCGACTCAGCAGGTCAGTGCTGAAACCGACCTTGGCTCCTGGTGGGTGGGCAATACCTGCAACAGTGGCAGTTTCCTCGGCGACTTCTATGCAACTCCTGAGCCAGGCACTCCTTATACCGTAGATGTCACCGAACTGATCAGAAGCAATCCCAGCAGCATCTATTTCCTGGCCAGTCGTAACATGGACATCGCCGACATCAGGATGAGCGCTATTCAGCTGACAATTTACTATCGCTGATTTGTTTTGTTCATAACATCCCAATTGCTTTTCCCCGGCCCCTGCCGGGGAGCTTTTTTTTAGCGGGATTTCAGATAGCTACCAGCCTGGAAGCGAAAAGCGTCAGCCCGACCAGAGCCAGCATGGCGCCAGTGATCCAGAAGCGGATGACCACCTTTTCTTCAGCCCAGCCGCAGAGTTCAAAATGATGATGAATAGGGCTCATCTTGAAGATGCGTTTGCCTTTGGTCATCTTGAAATAGCTTACCTGCAGGATTACTGACAGTGCTTCGATCACGAAGATGCCGCCAATTATGGCGAGATATATTTCGCTCTTGCTGCACAGGGCAATAGCGCCTATTGCGCCGCCGAGAGCCAGTGATCCGGTATCGCCCATGAAGACGGCGGCAGGGTGGGCGTTGTGCCATAAGAATCCGAAGCAGCCACCGATCATCGCGGCACTCATGACTGCCAGTTCGCCGACTCCGGCAATATAAGCCACACCAAGGTGACGGGCAAAAATCAGATGCCCGCAGACGTAAGCAAAAATCAGAAATGGGGTAGTAGCGACTATTATACTGCCGGCGGCAAGGCCATCGAGCCCGTCAGTAAGGTTTACTGCATTGGTGGCGCCGACAATCACGGCAACGGCAAAGGGAATATACAACCAGCCGAGGTCCATGGCCCCGAAAATCGGAATTTGTGTTGCGGAAGCTGCGATATCTATCGTTGTCGCGCTTGAGCTGGCCAGTTCGAATCGCAGACCAGGGTAGAATTTGATTGCCAGAGCTGCGGCCAGACCTGTCAGAATCTGGCCGGCCAGTTTCTGTCGGGGGGTAAGACCCAGTGAACGGGCCCTGATAACTTTGGTTATGTCGTCAAAAAAGCCGATCAAGCCCATCGCGGCGGTGACCAGCAGAGAAATCACGACAAAGGGATTGATTTTGGTCCAGAGAAGGGTGGTGATCATCAGCGGAATCAGGATTATGATGCCGCCCATGGTTGGAATGCCGCTTTTTTTGAGGTGTTCCTTAACGCCTTCTTCGCGGACAGTCTGACCGATCTGCCTGTTTTTCAGGTTGAAGATAACTCTTGGGGCAATAATCATCGCCAGAAGAAAAGAAGTTACGATTGAAAAAATGATTCGGATAGAGAGCGGCTCGAAAATTGAGCTGAACAATTATGGCCTCCTGATAGCCGGTTCAATGAAGATCTTTGCCAAGATCAGGCCATATTTTCTGCACTATTTTTTCGAAATGCATGCCACGGCTTGCCTTGAAAAGAATGGTTGAACCCTTTTGCAGTTTTTCTTTCAATAATTCGGCAGCCTGATCGCCTGAGTTTAACGATATTACTCGCTCTTCCGGCAGGCCGCCTGCGCGTGCCGCATCGGCAATATGTGCTGCATCCTGTCCGACGCAGACAAGCAGGTCTGGAGAAGCTGCTGCTGCCTGTGTGCCCAGCTGACGGTGCAGGGTGGTCGACATTTCTCCGAGCTCGCGCATATCGCCAAGCACCGCAATGCGTGGGGAACCGCAGATCGCGAGATATCGCAGTGCTTCCTGCATCGAGCCGGGGTTGGCGTTATAACAGTCGAGAAGAACGGTGAGGCCGTCCACATTTACTCTTTCCATACGGGCGCCAACCGGTTTGAAGGTCGAGATGCTTCTGATTGCCTGGTCAAGATCGCAGCCAATCTGATGGCACAGACTGAGCGCGGCGGCAGCGTTGAACGCATTGTGGCGGCCGGCCAGGCCAAGAGTGCAGTGACGAACGCCGTCAGGGGTCTCCAGCTTGAATGAGACTGAATCTGGAAGCATTTCAAGGTTGCTCAGTCGATAATCGTTCCCTGCTTTTTCCCCGAAGGTGAACAGGCGGGCTTTCCCAGCTATGGTGCGGAAAATTTCCGTGAAATCGGTGTCGCCCGGTACAACTGCGGTCTGACCGGCCGTAAGATGCTCGAGAATCTCGGCTTTGGCGCGGGCAATATTCTCGAGGCTGCCAAGAATTCCGATGTGGGCCGGACCGATATTGCTGATCAAAACAGCATCTGGTCGGGCAATGCTGCAAAGATTGCGTATTTCGCCGCTATGATTCATGCCCATTTCTAGAATGCTGTACTGGCTGTCTTCCGAAATGCCAAGCAGGGTCATCGGTAATCCGATATGGTTGTTGAGGTTCCCGGTCGTGGTGCTGCATCTGCCGATTTCGGCGAGAATATGATGAACCATTGAACGGGTCGTGGTTTTGCCGTTGCTGCCGGTAACTCCAATAAAGAACGATTTAAGCTCATTTCGCCGCGCGGAAGCAATTGCCTGAAGTGCCTTCAGAGTGTCTTCA
>CAZPCO010000092.1:0-9760 GCA_964585025.1 uncultured bacterium
ATACCAATTTTTTTCAGACCCGCGAAGTCGACTTTGTTGATAGGGGTCGACTGCGGCTCGATATAATAGCCCAGAATAAAACCTTGCTGGGAAGCAGGCGTCTGGCCCTGGGCGGCTGATTCCCGGTCTTTTGCTGCCGCATTGTCTGAAATGCTGTATTCGTTGAGAAGATCCTGAAGGGATGCCGCAATGGCTGGATTAACGCCGGTCAAAAACAAACAGAATATAGATAGATAAAGAATGACCCGTTTCATAAATTTCCCTCCTGTGTTAGAGCAACAATACTATTAATCATATTGCCACTCGTTCGCTTCAGGTTACACATATTTCTGAAAATTTTCATTGCTACAGTTGTTGAATGAACTTTGTGTGCGGGTTGATCGAGATGGTGGTATCATGCTGATGATAAATCTTTTCGCCGGGCATTGTCTGGCGGTTGAAAAGCTATGTTCGGGGTGACTGTGACAGAAAACGAAAGGGGATCGGCGCATGAGCAATCTGCGTGATTTTTTTCTTCAGCTTGAAACATCGATGTCTTCGGGAGTGACTCTGGCCCGAACCCTGCATCTTCTCAGCGAGAATGTCAGCGGGTTTGGCATGAAGGCCAAGGTCGAAAAAATGGCCAGAGCTGTCGAGAAAGGCACTGCATTGTCGACTGCCATGCAGCAGGCCGGCAAGCCATTCACCAGTATGCAGGTCAGCTTTGCAAGGTTTGGCGAACAGACCGGAACCCTGCCGGAAGTATGTGGCACCCTCGCTGAATATGCCGATAAAGAGATGAACCTGGAACGCGAAATCCTTTCTTCGCTGGCATACCCCTTGTTTCTGCTGCTGCTGACCCTGATCATGCTGCCGGTTCTCCAGGCTCTGATAGCGCCGGGCAGTGGAGTTTCAATTGCCTGGGGCATTGCAGGATCGTTAGGCATTTATGCACTCATTCTCGCCGCTCTTTATGGCCTCTATCAACTATGCTCGACGGCGGTTTTCGCGTCAATTCTTGTTCGGGTGCCATTTTTCGGAACAATCGTCAAAAAGCTGGCGCTCTGCCGCTTCACGCGTACTCTTGGTGTCGGCCTGCAGGCCGGAGTTTCTATGGGGCAGTGCCTGGAAACCTCGATCAGCGTGACGGCCAATCCCTGGTTGGAAAAGGAACTTTCGAGTCTCAAGTCTTCGATTCATCGCGGTGGTTCGCTGGCCGAAGGCTTCAAATCAGTTAACGCGCTTCCCTCGACAATCAGAGAGATGATCACGGTTGGCGAACAAAGCGGCAAACTGCCGGAAATGCTCAAAAAAACCAGTGATTATCTCGAAGAAGATGCCAGACACAAGGTCAAGCTGATCAGTAAGCTTTTGCCGATCATCTTCTTTCTGCCCATAGCCGTATTTGTCGGTTATGTAATCATCACCATGGGCAGTTCGATTTTTTCAGGCCTTGAAAACATCAAATGAACGACTTTGGGCTGACGCTTAGGCGATCTGCGGTTCTCTCTGAATGGCTGCATGGTTGACATTCTGACGTGAGCAGTGTTGGCCGCAAATTTTACAGAGTCAGATATTCGACGATAAAGACTGCTGCAGCTGCGCCCATGGCAGTCTGCAAAAGACCCCGATTGAAATATGCAAGCAAAATTGCAACCAGAAAGCCGGTGCCGGCCGAAAAAGTGCTGCGCGTCGATTCCAGTATGGCCGGAAAGGTCATCGAACCGAGAACTGCAAAGGGTATGTAATGCATGAAGGCCTTCAACCGCCGCGAAGTTAATTCCCGGCTGAAAAAGGTAATGGGCAGCATTCTTACCAGGTAGGTAACGACGGCAGTAACCAGTATCATACCGGTTAAATAATTCATGCGGGTTCCTCGCTTCCGGCTTCTTCTTTTCCGGCGAAGAGAAACGCTGCCAGCGTCGAAGTGAGCAGGGTAACGACAATGATTGCCCAACCGCTCGAGAGAGTTGCAAGAACCGGGGTGTATTTGAACATGCAGCTCAAGGTAATTGCAATTATCAGGGTCAAAAGCACGGCGCGGTCTTCTTTTGCGACCGGAACCACTATTGCCACAAACATTCCGTAAAGAGTGATTCCCATGGCTGATACTACCGAGACCGGCATCAGCGAATTGACAGTCGCACCCAGAATCGTGCCCAGCGACCAGCCGAAATAAGGCGTGATTATCAGACCTGCCATATATGAAAAGCTGACTTTTTCACCGCGTGTTGAGGCAATGGTAAAAACCTCGTCGGTGATGCCGGCTGCCAGAATCATTCTTTTGAAAAATGGCATTTTTTCGATCTTCTGCGAAAGAACCAGGCTCATTAGAGCATATCGGATATTTACGACCAGAGTTGCAAAGCCGATTTCGGTAAAGGATGCACAGGCTCCGGCAAGATTCACTGCGGCAAACTGCCCGGCCGAAGTCATATTGGTCATTGAGAGAGCGATGGCAGCAGAAACTGGAATCCCGCGGGCAACGGCAAACATGCCGAATGACATCGACACGACGATATAACCAAGACATACTGGTATGCCGTCACGCAGACCAGAAAAAAAACTCCGCTTCATTTGCATGATTTTCGCTTTGGCTGAAAATACAGTGACTGTTTTCGACAACCCTTTGTAGCAGAAGTATCATTCTGTGTCAATCTTGTGCCCGCTATTGTTGCGGGCAGCAAAAAACGTATCGCCGGTAGTGACGTCTGAACCGGGATATAAAAAACAGTCTGTCGAAAATCAGACAGTTCGACAAGTGAGAAGCGGTTGTTCCGTCAGCAGGCCGGTCGCCGTTTAGGGCGACCGGCTCGCGGCAGCTTACATTGGTTTCATTTTGCGGGTTTCGGGCCGTGAGTCTTCGGCAGCCAATGATTTTTCTCTTTTAAAGCCGTTGAGAAAATCAGCGATCTTGTCTTCAAAGAAGCCAAGCTGGCGCTTTTCCATTGAAGGGAGCCGGCCACTGTCATTGCCGATGAAATAAAGAGCCGGCTGAAATTCGAAGCGGCTGCGGGTCAAAGTCAGGGCAAACCCGACCACTTCATTCGCATCATAAGTAAAGCCTGTTTGTGTCGAGGGTGCTGTCAGATCGACGCGGCTGCCGTCGGCGCACCGCACCGGTTTGCCTTCATTGGGCTCGGCAAAGGGGAAAAACAACTGCTGACCATCTTCAAGTTCGGCGAGCAGATCTTTCCAGGTCGGGTTTTCTGGATTGCCATGTCTCGGAACATTGTCGTTTTCACGCCAGATGAAGTCGGCAAGCGTCATGTCGGTAGTGGCGACCCTCTTGAAATGTGCCAGCATGCTTTTTACGAAATCCTGAAAGTCGAAACCGGCCTTGTCAAATTTCCAGGTGATCATGTTTTCCTCCATTATTTCTGGCACGGCAATTCCCGCCGTGCTCTCTCTCATTTTCATTCCGCCGGGAAGTTTGCCCCGGCTGCTGCAATCAGTTTACGATGCTTCGGCGTACTTTGCAATACCCGTTTGCCCCGGGTCGAACCATGCAGCGCTATCGCCAATAAAATGGCTTTGTCAGACAATTTTCAAGCATCAAACAAATGAGGTAGATCAGGCATTATCTGGCAGTGGCCGACCGAAAATCTTCAGTTACTCTTCGGCCTTAACCCCAAATTTCAGCATGTTGATGATTTTTATGTCATCCTTTTCGGTTGCGTAGTCGAGAGCTGACAAGCCCTTTTTGTCTTTGATTTCTTTATCGGCCTTGGCCAGCAGCAGCATTTTGACAATTTTTTCATTGCCCTGCTCAACGGCATGCATGAGAGCTGTTTTGCCGTCATTGTCCTGCAGATTGTTGTCAGTGTCTTTCATTGAAATCAGCAGAGACACCCAGATGTCGGCAATTTTTGAATTTTTCCGGCACAAGGCACGCATAACCGCTGTCTGACCATTTTTCGGGTTCTGAAAATTGATGTTCAGGCCGCTTTTTTTGAGAAAACCCATGAAGTTCATACGGGTTTTCACATCGTTCAAGTCCTTGAATTTTTCCTGATGGTCTAAAAAATATGACAGAAGGGACTCGCCAGAATTATCGACATAGTTGACACTGGTGCCTTTCTGAATGAAATATTCAGCCAGTTTGTATTTGTCCTGTTGAATGCAGGTCGCCAGAACATTGCGCCCAAAACTGTCGGCAATATTGATATCGGCGCCAAGGTCAACGAACTCCTTAACCTGAGCCTCATCAAAGACGAGAGCGGCATGCATCAGCAGTGTCGTATAGTTCTTTTCAACCGTATGATTCAGGGAAGCACCCTTTTTTACCAGCATTTTAATTGCCGGCATATTTTTGGCAATAACCGCAGATACCAGCATTTTCTGCAGGTTGAGGTTTTTGTCGCTGTTCAACAGGACTTCCATTACTTCGTTACTTCTGGCATGCGTGAACTGGTCGAATATTGTAGTTTCAAAAGGACTGCCAGGATCTTTTATCACAACTGCAGGGTCAGCACCCGCTTCAAGGAGAAATTTCACCAGATCGGGTCTTCCATGCATGGCGGCAGTAAAGATAGGGGTAGTATTCCTTTCGACGAAATTGATATCTTCACCAAATTCCAGAAGCCGCCTCAGAATACTGATTGTTTGATCAGTTGGAACTTTGGCAAAATCAAGCATGCCTATTGCCTTTACCAGCAGGGAACTCTGTTTGTCGACCAGCCTGGTGCGATCTGGTTTGTGATCGAGCAATTCGTTAATGATATCGGCATCAGCCCTTAGCCAGATTGCCTCTTCGAGTGGAGTCTTGAATCCTGGTTTAACGGCATTGACATCCGCTCCGAGAAGAAGATGCAGCTTGACTGCCAGCCAGCTGCCGCTTTTAACCGCGCCGGGCCAGCCCGCCATCGTTTTGATCTCCCTCTGGTAAACAATAGAGACTAAAACTGTCACCAGAACAAAAAGAATCAGAGCTTGAACCATCGATTTTTTCATCAGCTTCTCCTTGAGCATCTTCAGAATAAACTATCATGTGCATTTTTCTATGTCAGCCCTTTTCGGCAACTTTAAATGCTCAGATACAATATTATGCAGTCTTGAGCTGACGGAATGGCCTTTCGCCGGAGAATGCCATTCACACAGGCTCTGGCATCGAAGTGTTTCATCGACAGGCAAATTTGCAAAAAATGCTGCATTTTGGGTAAGGCAGGAGTAAGATTATCGAAAACATCGCAGGGGTAAGGAAATGAGTGGTTCCATTGTTCTGCTTGCTTCGCTGATTTTGCTTATCGCGGCCTACGCGCTTTATGGGCGCTGGGTGGCCAGAAAATTCGGTGTAGACGATACACTGTTGACACCGGCACATCGACTGCGCGACGATGGCGATTATGTGCCGGCCCCCGCACCAGTGCTTCTTGGGCACCATTTTGCCTCTATTGCTGGTGCTGCACCCATTATTGGGCCAATCAGTGCTGCTGTTTTCGGCTGGGTACCGGTTTTGTTGTGGCTGCTGCTGGGCGGCATTTTTTTCGGTGCCATGCATGATTTTGCCGCCCTGTTTGTTTCGGTGCGCAATGACGGGCGCTCGATCGGCGAGGTAATAAAAAAGCATGTCGGCAGCCGCGGCAGTATTCTGTTTCTGCTTTTCACCTGGTTCACTCTGGCGCTGGTAATTGCAGCCTTCACCATCATTGTGGCGAAGACTTTTACAACAGTTCCTTCGGCGGGCAGTTCATCGATCATGTTCATGATGCTCGCAGTGATTTTCGGTCTTGGCCTCAACCGTTTCAAACTGCCGCTTGGGCTCTCGACGCTGGCCGGTGTAATTGTGCTGTTCGCGATGATCTGGGCAGGACAGTTATTTCCGATCAGTGCCACGGAAAGCACCTGGATCTACGGCCTGATGGTCTATATATATTTTGCATCGGTATTGCCTGTCTGGTTGCTGTTACAACCCCGTGATTATCTCAATTCATTTCTACTGTATTTTCTTCTCATTTCCGGTTTTATTGGCATGTTGTTTTACAACCCGGAAATCGTTTTTCCTGCATTTACGACCTTCAGAGTGGAATCTCTGGGGTATCTGTTTCCAATGTTGTTCGTAACTGTTGCCTGTGGAGCGATCAGCGGTTTTCATTCTCTGGTAGCTTCGGGCACAACCGCAAAACAGCTTGACCGCGAAAGCGATGCGAACCCTGTCGCGTTCGGTGGCATGCTCATCGAAACATTTCTGGGAGTGCTGGCACTTTTGACTGCTGTAATGATGACCGGAGAAGCATTTGTCGCTGATCTGGCGGCAAAAGGCCCGGTAGGGGTTTTTGCGAACGGAATGGCACAGGCGATCAATGCGATCCCGGGTCTGAAATTCGAACCGGCGGTGCTGGTAAGTTTTGTTTCGCTGGTGGTTTCGGCATTTGCTTTGACCAGCCTGGATACGGCAACCCGTCTCGGCAGGTTCGCTTTCCAGGAACTTGCAGAATTCATGCCCGTCTCGGTACAGAAGCCTTTCAAGAACAAACATATTGCGACTATTATGACCATATTGCCGGCTGCTTTGTTGATGTTTACCGGCCAATGGGCGGCAATCTGGCCACTGTTCGGTTCGGCGAACCAGCTTCTGGCATCGATTGCTCTGCTCAGCGTGACCGTCTGGTATTTTCATTCTTTCCATCGCCGGCCTTTGTTTATTACGGTTCCGATGGTTGCAATGTTTCTCGTGACCTGTTTTGCTCTGATCAATGTCATCAGCGATAATCTCTGCAAACAGGGTTACCTGATGGCAGGTCTCAGCGCCACTCTGCTTTTGCTTGCCCTGTTTCTGGCCTGGGAAGCCGCCGGCATCCTGCGTCAGAATCAGGCACAAACGGTTAAGGAGTGAACTCTGATTCTGAGGGCTGTCGGTGCAATCAGTGCTGTCCGGACAGACTGTGGCATACATGCAGACTGCAAATATGTGTGCTGGTAGAAGCAACTGAAATTGGGGGCGAATGATGAATCTGGTATGGTTGCGTCGAGATCTGCGGGTCAGCGACAACCGGGCCCTTTATTATGCCTCTCTCGATAGCCCTGAGGTGCATGCTGTTTATGTCGTTACACCCCGGCAATGGCAACAGCACGACGAAGCGCCGGCTAAACTCGCTTTCTGGCGGATCTGTGTGCAGAAGCTGGAATCCGATCTCGCAGATATTGGCATCGGTCTTTCGGTAATCGTTGTTCCTGATTATGCAGCAATTCCACCTGCTCTGCTGCAACTGGCCCAGAAAAACCACTATACCGCTCTTTACTTCAACAACGAATATGAATTTAACGAAGCCAGCAGAGACAGGCTGGTCTGTGCGGCATTTACAGCCGCTGGTATCAAGGTCCGGCAGTTCGACGACCGGGTGCTGCTGCCACCTGGCAGCATTCTGACTGGTAATGGCGGCTATTATACCGTTTTTACCCCGTTCAGGAAGGCCTGGAAAAAATCCGCAGTCACAGCCGATACGACACCTCTGCCGCCTCCGGCCGCCCGAAAACCGCTGGTTGTCAGGCAAAACGTCTCTTCATGCCCCGAATGGGTTGATTTGGCATCCTGGCGAAGCGATCTCTGGCCGGCAGGTGAAAAAGCCGCGCAGCAGATGCTGCAAAAATTTGTCGCGGCGCGGGCCGCCGACTACCACTTGAAGCGTGATTTTCCAGGAATCAACGGCACCAGCACAATTTCACCGTATCTTACGGCTGGGGTCCTTTCTCCCAGGCAATGTCTGCATGCTCTGATCGGCCGCAAAACAAGCTGGCCGGCCGATGGCACCGGGCCTGACGGTTGGCTTACAGAGCTGATATGGCGTGATTTTTACAATCACGTTCTGGTCGGATTCCCCAGGGTAAGCCGTGGGCAACCGTTCAAACTTCAAACAAGATCTCTGGCCTGGAACTACGATCAGGAAAAGTTCGAAAAATGGCAGCAGGGCCAGACCGGTTTTCCGCTTGTCGACGCGGCGATGCGCCAGCTGCGCCAGACCGGTTGGATGCATAACCGCCTGCGCATGGTCGCAGCGATGTTTTTAAGCAAATATCTTTTTATCGACTGGCGGCTTGGTGAGCGGTTTTTTATGCAGAACCTTCTCGATGGCGATCTGGCGGCCAACAACGGTGGCTGGCAATGGTCGGCTTCGACAGGTACCGATGCGGTGCCATATTTTCGTGTTTTCAACCCATTCAGTCAGAGCGCCAGATTCGATTCCGATGGCAGTTTTATCCGCAAATTCTGCCCTGAACTGGCCGAAGTGCCGGCCCAGGCTCTGCATGACCCGCAGAAATTGACTGTTGCGCTGCAAAAGGCGCAGGTCAGCTTTCCGGCGTTGCTCGTTGACCCGCAGGTTGCCAGAAAGCATGTTTTGTCGGCTTTCAAAGCCCTCGGCGCAGTCTGAAAGAAAAGCAACAGCAGTTCGAAAATGTCTTTCTGCTGGCATAAATAGAGCCGGTATGGCAGAACGAACAGCTCAGGGCAGGCTACATCTGCTTGTAGTCTTTGGCCAGGCCACCTTCGCCGGTTTCCTTGTATAGAGAGGGCAGGTCGTGGCCAGTCTGTTTCATGACTTCAACCACCTTGTCGAACGAGACACGATGGGTGCCGTCAGAAAAAGTCGCGAAAATGTTGGAGTCGAGTGCTCGGGCCGCTGCATAGGCGTTACGTTCAATGCAGGGAATCTGAACCATGCCACAAACCGGGTCGCAGGTCATCCCCAGGTGATGTTCAAGGGCCATTTCAGCAGCATATTCGATCTGTGCCGGGCTGCCGCCGAATAATTGATTGGCGGCTCCGGCAGCCATGGCGCAGGCCACGCCGACTTCGCCCTGGCAGCCAACTTCGGCACCAGAAATCGAGGCATTGTGTTTGACGATATTGCCGATCAGGCCGGCGGTGGCAAGGGCGCGCAGAATTCTGGCATTGCTGAATTCCCTCGAGGTCTGCAGATGATAAAGAACAGCCGGAACCACTCCTGATGAACCACAGGTGGGGGCGGTGGCGATGATGCCGCCGGAGGCATTTTCTTCGCTGACAGCCAGAGCATAAGAAAATACCAGCCCCCGCGAGCGCAGGGTGTGCTGGTAGCCGCTGGCGCGCACGTGATAGGTCACAGCTTTTCGCCGCAGTTTCAATGGCCCGGGCAAAACACCCTCAGCCTCGAGACCTCTTTTTACGGCATCTTTCATTGTTATCCAGATGTCTTCAAGATAATCCCAGATGTCCGGGTCTTCACATTCCTGAACGTATTCCCAGTAGCATTTGCCGCTTTCTTCGCACCATTGCAGGATTTCGGTCATGCTGTTCATGGCGTAGATATCGCCGCTTTCGCCGCCGATAGTACCGCCGTGTTCTTCAGCCAGGGCGCCACCGCCAACACTGTATACGGTCCAGGTTTCGAGCTCGCGCGCTTCTTTGTCGAACGCTCTGAAAGTCATGCCGTTGGGGTGAAACGGCAGGAAGACTTTTGGCTGCCAGATAATTTCCGTCGGTGCATGCGGCCTGAGAACCGCAAGAATCGCGGCGTCTGTGAAATGCCCTTTTCCGGTGGCAGCCAGACTGCCATGCAGGGTAACCTTGAAGGAGGCCACGCGCGGATGGCGCTCGAGAAAAAGTTCGGCAGCTTTTTTGGGGCCCATGGTGTGGCTGCTCGAAGGTCCATTGCCAACTCTGAACAATTCTTTTATTGATTTCATATGACTCTAAATACCATTTTCTCCGAGGAAAGACCAGTCAGTATAGATGAACCCTTATGAGATCGATGAAATGCCTGCAATTATGAGCTGGTAACAGCACCGGTCACAGAAGTGGCAT
>CAZPCO010000093.1:0-9722 GCA_964585025.1 uncultured bacterium
TCTCGGGCTTGAACAGGAACGGAGTGCCCAGGGCATCGATAAATTCATCGTATTCGAGTTCCATGATGGCGGCGCGTTTATACTCGAGCATGGCAAGCGCTGCCGGGTTGAGGTCGATCGAAATGAGTTTCGCAGGATCTTCAAGGAGCAGGCAAAGCGAATTGCAGCCGCCCGAAGTGATCGAAAGCACGTTCTGGCCGGGCTTAACCTTTAACGAGACCCGGTTGAGTTCAGGGTCTTCCCAAACATTGCTGTATACTACTGCTGGCTTCATGATATAGCCTCCGATATAGTTTAAGCGCGGTCAGGCGCGGGAAATAATCTTGACGATACCGGTCGTGCCATCGAGTTCAACGACGTCGCCGGTCTTGACCTTCTTCGTGACTCCGGTAGCGCCGACGACAGCCGGCAGACCGAGTTCGCGCGCCACGATCACTGAATGCGACAGCATGCTGCCGCGTTCGATCAGCAGCGCTGAAGCCGTGGCAAACAACGGCACCCAGCCCGGGTCGGTGCGGGCCGCCACCAGAATTTCGCCGTTCAGCGACATGTCGTCACCGGGGTTGAGAATGACCTTCACCTTGCCGGTAACCTTGCCCGAACAGCCGCCAATGCCACGGATGATATTGGGGTCGTCGTCGCCAGCCTGCGCCGGCAGCATGCCACGGGTCAGATCGTTGCAGTAGGTGATGCCGGTAGTTTCGATGCGGTCGGGCAGCTCGTCCATGGCCCGGTAGGCATCGAATTCAGACCGGCGCAGGGCGGCAAGCTCGCGCAGTTTCTGGCTGCGGGCGGTGCCGGTAACGTATTCGAGCGTTTCTTCCATGGTCAGATAGAAAATATCATCAACCTTGTCGAGCACGCCGCGTTCGACAAATCTCTGGCCAAATCCCTTGTAGATACGGCTCACCAGACCATACATCTTGGTGCGCGCAAAACGCTGGTATTCGCGCACCGCCATGGCTTTTTTAGCCCAGTTGGCCACGAACATCAGCACATCGATCTTCTTC
Organism: uncultured bacterium; assembly: GCA_964585025.1. Classification (GTDB taxonomy): domain Bacteria; phylum Muiribacteriota; class Ozemobacteria; order Ozemobacterales; family Ozemobacteraceae; genus Rifleibacterium. The sequence continues at coordinate 1,011 of CAZPCO010000093.1, forward strand.
AGCAACCCGAAAAAGATGCCGCTCTCGCCGAGCAGGCTTCTAACCTTCAGTTCAGCCGCTTCGCGCACCTGGCGTTCGCGGTCGCCGACGTCGCCCTCTTCGGGCAGCGGCGCTGCAGCGTAATTTTTGATCATATCGAACAGGAATTCCGGCCGTTCATTCATCGACGGCTCTTCAAGCTTGAGTTCGCACATGGCGCGGTAGCCGTATTTTTCGAGATAGTCGGCAACCAGGGCACCCAGTTGCTGATGACCGGCCGGGCGGTCGTTGCCGGGCACCGGAATGAACATTTCCTTCAGAGCGGCAGCGGGCTTCGTCTTGAACAGTTCTTTGAGTTCAGGGTCAGAAGCAACGAAGCGGGCAATCTTCTGAATGGTGCGCAGCGGCAGAGTGCTCTCGACATTGCCCTGCCCGGCGAGCAGATCGTTTTTCAGCGCCGGGTCGGCGTTGAGATTCCATTTTTTCATCAGGGCGTCGAGCACGCCATAGAAGATCATCGCCATGAAATCGTTGATGATCGGGGCTTTCCAGTTCGCGAGCACCGTGTTGTCGAGCTCGTTGAAAATGTCGACAAGCTGATGTGCCGGTGCCCGGCTGAAGTCGAAGTCTTTGTATTTGTCGTACATCGCCTGGTAAACGTCCATGAAACGTTTAACTTCGGTATCGGTGCGCCAGAAGCGGTAAAACAGGTTCGCGCCAACCAGCCCCAGACGCGGCAGTTCGCAGAAATATTTCTGGAAAAAGCCCATCGGCTTGTGCTTGACGTTTTTGTCGTAACTGACCTTGACGCCCATCATGCCTTCCATGAAGCGGCTGTTGTAGCTGTAGCCCGGCAGCACCGAAATCAGCCGGTACCAGTTCTTGAGATTGTAGTAAATACGACCGTTCAGAAAGCCAAGCATGTTGGCAAAAGCGTAGTCGTTGGCCTTGATCTCTTCTTCGGGCACCATGAGCACCTGGCAGAACTGCACGTAAACCCGGTGATAGGCATAGATCGCGAACGAAAACGTCAGCGGCGTGGTGACGCCCGAGTAGCTTTCGACGATGTTGGAGTTGTCCCAGATGGTGGTGTACTGGCGTTCTGACGGAACCGGGCGATCGATGGTGGTGATCGGGCGGGCCTGCAGAATGCGCACCCGGCCCTCGCCGTCTATCGTCCATTCGATATCCTGAGGCACATTGTGGTAGGAACCTTCAATGCGATGGCAGACGGTAGCAATACTGCGCAGCTGCGCTTCGGTCAGACTGGGTTTCTTTGCCTGGTCGGCAGCAACTGCGACAGTAACAGTCCCATAGTTCTTTTCGCGGTCGAAAACCAGCTTTTCGACCTTGTCGGCAAGGTTCTTTTCAATTACCGGATAACCTTCCTTTTTCAGGCAGATGAACTGATCTGAATCGAGAGTGCCTGAAACCAGGCCTTCGCCGAGACCGAAAACCGAAGTGACGAGAATTTCGTCGTCATAGCTGGTTGCCGGGTTGACGGTAAAAGTGACTCCCGAGGCGACGCCATCGATCATTTCCTGAACGACAACCGCCATCGAAACGCCATCCTGCGGAATACCGCGCATATTGCGGTAAGCCACCGCCCGGTCAGAATAAATCGATGCCCAGCAGGTCACGACCGCTTCGCAGATTTCTGCATCGGTGCGCCTGAAAAGACAGGTATCGAGCATTCCGGCATAGGAAAATTCTTTCGAATCCTCACCAAGTGCCGAAGAGCGCACGGCCATGAAGCAGTCGCCCTTCAACAGACCACGCAGGGTTGCAAACAGTTCTGATCTGATGCGCTCTGGAATCTGATGCTTGTGCATGCAGTTGCGCAAATCGCCGGCGGTACGGGCAATCTTGTCGGGTGCAGAGCAGTCGAGAGCTTTCAATTTAGCCTTGAATTCATCTTTGAAAGATGCGATAAACTCGTCGAAACACTCGCGGGTCAGCACCGCAAAAGCCGGAACATCGGCTCCGGCCTCAGTAAGCTTGAGAAGATTTCCACCTTTGCCGCCCACGAGTGGCAGCACCTCTGCAAAATTCCGGTTGGCACATGAAACTATATACATGTCAGGTTCCTCGTAGATATCTATGATTCAGGTAATAATTGTAACCGACAAACCCGCAAACGCCAAATCTTTGCAAAGCTTTTTCTGCTGGCCGATTTCACTGCGATGTCAGCATGCCGGCCTGTGCCTGACAAAGCCTGGTTCAGCCTGACTGCCCGAAACGCACAATCATATCGTCAGGGTACATCATCTGGAGGCGGAGGCGGCTTCGGCGTGTCTTGAACCGGTGGTTCGATTTTCTCAGGTGGTTCTGATGGCGGCTCAGGCGGCACCGAGTGGCCGGCAGCGGCGAGAAGTATGTTAACACGCTGCTGCACATGCCATGCATGAATCAGGCTTACCCCGAAAAGCACACTCATGCACACCAGAGCTGCAAACAAAAGTCCAGGAAACCTCTCGTAAAAGCTTTCCGGGCGACCGATCACTCTGCTGCCCGCGGGTAGTCGTGTTGTATTGACTCCGTATTTCTGCAGAGCCTGCCAGTCGAACACAGGCTGGGTTACTGGCTCATAGCGCACCGGAATACCTGGAGTGGGCATGCCGGCAAAACTCTGCATAACTTTGACCGCAACTGCCATTCCCTGTTCGTAACCGGTGGTGAGATAGCCACCAATCGGGCCATAGCCGAGACTGAAATCCCAGAGGCAGTAAACCGGCACTCTGCTGGCAGACGCTACCCGACGGGCGCCCTCGTCAAATTCGCTAAAGACGCCATCCTGGTCGCGAAAGAAAATACTCCAGAGTACGACGCTGTCTGAAGACAGGCCTTGAAGCTCTTTATCGAGCTCGGCAAAGGTATAGTCGGTATATTGCACGAGGCGCAGGCGGCTGGCATACCTGCCCTGCAGCTGTTCGAAATGAGCGGCAAGAATTTTTCCAGTTTCGGTATCGTCAACTATAAAAACAATCTGCCGGGCTTCTGGATGCAGATGTTGAATGAGAGTGATGTTCCGGTCGATATCTACCGCCTCGCTGATGCCGGTAAAATTGACGTGCTCTCTGATCACCTGGGGGTCAAGATAGTTGACGCCGCAGAAAAAAACCGGAACGCCTGGGAAAAGCTGCTGGCCGGCATCGCACATGTATTCGAAAGCCCGATTGTCTGATACAATGACCGCGTCAGGCTGCATGTTGCGATATTTGTAATGCAACAGTGCTTCCAGCAGCATGCGATAGTTATCATCCCAGCGTCGCTTGCTGTCCATGTATTCATGTATCAGCTCGAGCCGACCAGGGTAGCACTTCAGACCATCCCTGATTCCGGTGGCTATGTCATCGGTCCACTTGAACCCCTGATGATACGAGTGCAGTATCACCACCCTCTTATCGGGAAACCGGGCCGAAGTCTCTTCCGACCAGACAGATTGCAGGAAACAACCAAGAAAGAACGTTGCTACTGCAATAATTCCAGTTCGAAGCGGTATTCTAATCATCTCGAACACCTCACAACTCCCGGCAGGTGAATCCTGCCGGTCTTCACATCATCTGTAAACGAGCATATAGACCGAAGCAGCGATGGCAGCCGGATAAGCCAGCAGGTAGAATGTTACCATACCACGATATAGTTTTGCATAAGCCTTGACCGGTTTCGCAGCATAGACAGCGCCTGCGATTGCAACCAGCAGGGTGACGGCGGCGGCCGGCCCCAGAAGTCGCAGGTCTGCGACCGCTGCAAATTTGGCGGTTGCAGCCATATAAAAGGCGATGTAAGCTGCTGCAACGTTTACCAGCAGAAGCATGACCGCGCCCCATGGCTGTAAACGGGCTGAATATGAATCGACGCCGGCGCGTTCCTCTTCGACCGCAAAAGTTTTGCGGCCAAATTCAAACACGTTGAAAACAAACCAGTTGCCGAGAGCATACAGCAGCATGCCACGGTCGGCCTGGGCTGCATCGGTAAAGCAGACGACCGTATGAATCAACATACTGATCATCGCCGCCGAAAATGTATGGCTGATGGCATAGAGTTCAAGCTGCGGCCTTAGCCAGTCGCCGATAAAGAATTCCATGCGCATCAGCAGGGTAAAACACAACACCATCATGCAGGCAGGCAGCATCGGCCACGACATGATTCCAGACAACGCCAGTTCAGCCAGCAGACAAACAAGTGTCATCGCCGAGAACTCGGCAACGCTGATGAGCCCCCGCGCCAGGGGCCGCCCGGGATTGTGCTCGCGATCGAACTGATAATCTTTGACTTCGTCGAAGAGGCGCATGTGGAGGAAAACCAGCCAGACAACAACAAAACCGGCAGTAAGGCGTTTCCAGCATGGTGGCGCATGCATACCAGGCTGATAAGCCATCAGAGCGCTGGCGGCAAAAAAGGCACTGACCATGAGAGTGATGCCAAAAGGCTCGTGGCGCTCTTTGAGAAACTGCCACCATCGTGCAACAAATGCCATATTACCTCCGGGTTATTCAGTACAGGATTACCCAACCTGATCAGCTGCGACTGTTTCGCAACAACATGTCATTATACATTATAAGGCAACCAGGACTGCTTCATTGTCCGCTCCTGGCATTTATTTATCCTTACACATTCAATGAGATAAAACTCAGCAGCCGGCTGAGCCCGTTAAGGTTCACCGAAGCCGGGTCTAAACATCAACAACGGCCTTTCGACAAGTTCAGAGACCGGGTGAAATCGCAAAAAGAGAAGCTGCGAAGCAATCCAGCCATGAATTCAGACCTCATTTTTTGAACAACTGGTCGCGGAGAGTGGCATATACGACCTTGTTTTGATGGCGAGGGTCCATCGGAATCCGATCAACGATATTCAAATGATCAAAAGGAACTTTTTCAGCTTTCAGTTCGCAGGCAATACGGTTGAGAATTTCACTCTGGCGCGGTCTGGCCTCTGCGAGCAATTCCACCAGGGCATAGGTTTTCTCACCAAGCTCGGAATCAGGAACCCCCAGAAATGCCGACTGCTTGACGCCTTCGATCCTCTTCATCAACATTTCTACCTTGGCCGGGAACAGCATGCGACTGCCGCGGGCAATGGCATCGTGAACGCGGCCGACAAGCCAGACGTTGTGATCCTTGTCGAGGCAGGCCAGATCACCGGTGCGATGCCAGACTTTGCCGTTCGATTCGATGATCTTGGTGCTCTCGATCGCTTCAGGGTCGTTATAATAGTTTTTGCAGACTTGCAGGCCGGCAACAACCAGCTCGCCAACTTCACCTTTCGCCACTTCAAGCTGCGACCAGTCATCATTCACCAACCTGATGCCGTCTTTGCGAATTTTAATGAACCTGCTTTCGATGCCTTCGGCAAAGTGACCGACACAGACTCCTTCACTGCCGCTGTGTTTAGAATTGAGAATTTCATCGGCTTCGATGTGAGCGATGGGTTCGACTTCGGTCGAGCCATAAAGGACCCAGATTCTGGCATTCGGAACAGCCTTTTTCATCGATGCCAGAGTATCATTGCTGATCGGTGCTCCGCCGGTAACCAGACGCTTCACTTTCGGCATGATAACGCTGTTCTGAGCGCAGAAACCCGCCAGACCGACCAGCATCGAAGGTGACAGAGTGGCGCAGGTAATTCCGAGAGAGATGATCTGGCTGGCCAACATCAAAGAGTCTTTATCAGAGGGTCTGCCGATATCGATAACCGGAATGACTGTCATGACGCCTTCTGCGAGGTTGTTCAACGAAAAAACCGGGTATGCCGGCAAGTCGAGATCGTAGCGGTCGTAGGGAATACAGTCATGCAGGGCATAGTGCTGCGCCGCGAGAAATTCATGAGTGCGGTCAGTGCCCCTGGGCCGGCCGGAACTACCGATAGTGAAAGTTATCAGCGCCGTTTCAGCGCCGCGCACCGCCTCGATCTGCGTGCTGGGTTCGTTCTTTTGCAACGAATCGAGTGTGGCTGTATATTTGCCATGATGAGGACCGACGACGACTTTGATCGGAATCCGATTCATCGGCTCGGAGCCCCTGCAAAGTTCAAAAGCCTGTTCGAAGCTGATCATGGCCTTCGCATCGGCAATTTCGGCACTGATACTGAGTTGATCACGACTGGCCGAGGAATCAAGGAATACGACACTGGCACCGATCATTTGAACTGCGGCCATGGTCTGGTAAAGCGAAATTGACATCGGCAGGAAAATGATGACCCGGTCACCGCGGCCAATACCGATTTTCTTAAGACCTGCAGCTGCAAGGCAGACCAGGTTGAAGAACTGTTTGAAAGTCATTTTCTGATGAGCAATATCAGTGACGACCATGTCGCCCCATTTTGGCAGCTTTTCACGGACAGGCCATCTAAAAGCTGTTTCATCAGGTCTTTCAACCACATGACGCTGAATCAGTGAAACGACATTGTTGCGTGGGTCACTGCCGTCAAAGAAACCGATAGCCTTGTTCCGTAGCCTGTCGTATAAATTCACCGCTGCTCTCCTAGTTGTAAGATCAGCTTCAGATTACCACGCTGCCATATTCAAAACAACAGATTGCTCCCAAAGCCGGGCAAGGCTACCTGATTCAATGATTTCACAGTTTCAGGCCACGACGACGTATTTCGGCGATTTTTGCCGGAGAAGGCGTGCGGGTATAATTCTCGTGTTCGGTGACGTTTGGAATGCCGATATTGCGGCCATGACGGCGAATACGTTCGAGGCAGTTGAGCAGACACCCAGCTTCAGCCTGGCTCGATCTGAATGGAATTTCGATATAGGAACGACAGCCGGCAGTATCGACTTCACAACGTTCAATGATAGCGCCGTCATCAATCTTTTCGTTCATCCAGTGGATGGAAAATCCTACTGGACGCCCCTCTATCCAGGCCCACAGGTCGCACATAGTACCGCGATTATCGGGCAGCAGGCCATGATGGATATTTATGCAGCCGATTTTCGGAAGATCGAGAACCGGTTTTTTGTAAATATTACGGGTGCGCATATTCACCATGAGATCCGGGCCTATTCCTCCGATAAATTCAAGTGCAGCCTGGCTGTTGACGGTTTTGCAGCGGAAAATCCTGATGCCGCGCTCCTCGAGAAGCTTGACGCGCGGATCATTCAGGCGAGACTGCAGCAGGTTGCGCAGCAGAGTGAAACTAAAACCAGGGGCTCCGATTGCCAGCAGACCGAAAATATTCTTGAGCAGGATCTTTTCGGGTACCCTGATGAAAATTGCAGCGGCTGCCAGAACCCCGGCCGGCAGATCGGTGGTTCTGGTCACCCGGTCGACCAGCGACAGGTAGTTGTCCTTTACATAAGTTACGTCTGAAGTGACAAAAATGGTTTTCATATCAGGCTTTGGCTCCGGTGTTCAAACCGCCGGCCCGCCCGTATCGGGCATGGGCGTCGGTAAATTCATCGGCAGCCATGGCTCCGATAATGGAAATTTCGCCTGCCAGCACGGCAACTGCGAGGATTTCGGCGAATTTCTGGGCGTTGCCGGGGCCTGCACACTGCATCAGTTCAAGACAGCTCTTCTGAGTGGGAAGTCGCGTGCCGCCGCCAACCGTGCCGACCATGATTCCAGGAAGCGTGACGCTGATATGCAGGTTGCCGTCAACCATCTGTAGATAAGTAATGCCTGCCGCCGACTCGGCGACGCAGGCAGGATCCTGGCCGGTGGCGATGTAAACTGCCGCGAGAGTGTTGGCATAATGGGCCTGAACGCCGAATGAATGGGCCTGTATCGAGGTAACCATCGATAGGTCGGCAAGTCGGCACATGCGCTCTGGTGTCGTATGCAGCACCTGTTTGACCAGCGAAGCCGGTAAGGTACAGGCCGCCACAATCTTTTTGCCTCGATTGCCGGTAAAATTGATGCTGTTGATCTTTTTGTCGCCAGAGAGGTTCGATTCAAGAAACCAGTCTTCGATGCGACCATTGTAATGTTTGAGAATGTAGTCGACGGCACTGCGCGTGGCGATGGTGGTCATATTCTGGCCTGAGGCATCACCTGTCGAATAACTGAAACGCAGAATCACCTGGCAGCCGATCGGGAACAGTTCAATTTCCTTGAGTCTGCCGTGCCTGGTTGTAGATTCCGCTTCCTGCTTGATTCTCGAGAAATTGTTTTCGACCCATTTCGAGAACTTCTCAAGTTCGGCAAGCGAATTGAGCACGAATACAGGGGTTCTGACCACACTGTCATTAACGACTCTGACTTCAGCGCCACCAGCAAGAGTAATCATCTGACAACCGCGTGCCACCGAGGAAACCAGAGCACCTTCAGTGGTAGCAAGCGGCAGATAGAATTCGCCGACTGCTTTCTGACCGACGACTTTCAGCGGCCCACAGATACCGATCGGCAACATGGCGAAACCAGCCAGGCCCTCGATATTGCCGGCATATGCATCGACGCCGTCGGCGACCGGCAGTTTAAAATCATTGTTACCGGTATGGTCTCTGATGAATTTCTGCCGGCTTTCAACCGCTGCCGGTGAAAAATCGAGCAGCGGCGGTAAACTGCCTGAGGCGGGTTCGCCTGAATCAGAAATGATTCTCTTTTCGGCATCGGTTCGTCTGGAAAGATAGGTGAACACTTCACCGAATGTTGCTACCGAACTGCCTATCAATTCACGAAAAGATACGGCAAAGCGCTTTTCGAGCTTGATCATCAGAGCGATCAGGCCGAGTGAATCAAGCATCATGAATTCTTCCAGACGGGTAGCCAAAGTTATCTTCTCACGCTC
>CAZPCO010000094.1:0-9718 GCA_964585025.1 uncultured bacterium
GCAGCCATCGAAGACATTCACCGCCCGGAATCAGATGAAGAATTGAAAAAGGCGCGCAACACCCTTGCCTTCTTCGATCAGGTTCTGTTTCAGATGGGCGTTCTTAAACGACGCGAAAATCTCACTGGTTTTCTCACCCTGCCTGACGCCGGCAAGTCGGAGCCATGTGATTCGCCTTATCCACTGCCATTTAACTTGACCCTCGGGCAAAAGCAGGCCCTGGGTCAGATTATTTCCGATCTGCAGCCAGGGCCTGACCGCCCGCCCATGAACAGACTTCTGCAGGGTGATGTCGGTTCAGGCAAAACCATGGTTGCCTTTCTGGCAATGCTGCATTTTGCGCTCGAACTCTCACCTGGCTCGCAATGCGCCTTCATGGCCCCAACTGAGATACTGGCCCGGCAGCATCTGCAGAATTTTACGCGATTTTTTCCGCAATTCGCTCATCTCGCGGCAATAGTTACCGGCAGCATGAAGGGCGCTGGTCGAAAAGATGCCAATGCCGCAACCGCCGACGGCAATGCCAGGTTTGTTTTCGGCACCCACGCTCTTTTTCAGGAACAGACGCAGTTCAATCGCCTTGACCTTTGCATCATCGACGAGCAGCAGCGTTTCGGCGTCAACCATCGCCGCCAGCTGTTCCGCAAAGGTACGAACCCACACCAGCTTCTATTGTCTGCGACTCCGATACCAAGAACTCTTTCTTTGACAATTTTTGGCGATATGGATACCAGCGTCATCAGTGAGTTGCCTCCAGGTCGACAGCCCGTAACCACCAGGGTCTGCTCTGGTTTTGCCGAAATTCTGCCGGCCATGCAGAATGCTCTGCAGCTGAAAAAGCAGATTTATATCGTCTGCCCGCTGATCGAAGTTTCCGAAACCAAAGAATGGCTATCGGTTGAAGAGGCTGCTGCCCGAATCAGCGATTACCTGCCAGATGCCGCTTTTGCCTGTCTGACCGGTGCTCAGACCTGGGAAGAAAAAGAACAGACGATGCAACAGTTCAAAGCCGGCGCTCTCGACATTGTCATCGCTACGACCGTAGTTGAAGTCGGTGTCGACAACCCGAATGCCACATTGATGATAATTGAGAATGCCGACTGTTTTGGCCTTTCTCAACTACATCAATTGCGTGGTCGCGTTGGCAGAGGGTCTGATGCTTCGACCTGCCTGCTGGTATCGCATGTTGCCGCCGAAAACGAGCGTCTGGCAGTTCTGGCTTCAACAAACGATGGCTTCGAACTGTCGCTCGAAGACCTGCGGATGCGCGGCCCCGGGGATCTGGTCGGTACCAGGCAGAGCGGGCTCTCACACCCATGTTTTTCGCATCGTATACCACAGAAACTCGTCGAAACTGCGCGTAACCGCGCCTTCGAGATACTCACCTCCGAACCGGCAGAAATTCGTGAATGGTTTTTCGGCCAGATGATCAGATCATTCGGAGACAGTTACCGAACATTTATGGAAGGCGGTTGAGCATGCGCATAATTACAGGTTCAGCAAAGGGCAGACAGCTCAAGATGCCGGGAGGAGGCAAAACCCGCCCGGCAATGGACAAAGTTAAGGGCTCTACCTTCAATATCATCGCCGCAATGGTTGATGAAGCAAGGTTTCTCGATCTTTTCGCCGGCTCTGGCAATCTCGGCATCGAAGCTTTGAGCCGGGGTGGCAGTTATGCCGCTTTTGTAGATGCCTCGCGGGAATGCACCAGGACTATCCGTGAGAACCTGGAAATTACGAACCTTGCCGACCGTGGTGAAGTTTTCACCATGGATTGCCTGAAGTTTCTCCAGACCATGCATTTACCCGTATTCGACATAGTTTTCATCGATCCTCCTTACCTCAAGGGATTGCTTGAGCCCCTGCTCAAATATATCCCGACCTGTGGCATGTTCACACCCGACACTCTGTTCATAATCGAGCGCCAGAAAAAAGATCTCCTCGGTCTTGAAAACATGCCGGCCTACCGTCTTCTCGATGAGCGCACATTCGGCGACACCGTCATCACCTTTTTCCGATTGACCGGCAACCAGGCCTGACATCGGTCGCCAAACAACTGCCAAAAAAAAATCACCACCCTTACGGGTAGTGATTTTTTTATAGATTATTCGGGGGGTTATTTGCTGCCTGACATGCGCAGATTCTGATAGTCATTGTAAGCGGCCCGGTATTCAGCCAGAGCGGCTTTGATTTCAGCAGGATCAGCACCGCCACTGTTGGTAACCAGAGTCGTATACTTCTGGTAGCAAGAGATATAGCGGTCGTGAGCAGCTTTGAGTGCATCGCTCGAAGTCGCGATACCGGATGTGGCAGTTTCAGTAGTGGTAGAGGTGCTTACGGTCGGAGCTTCAGCTGAGGTTGTAGTGGTAGGAGTGGTCGTTACAGGAACTTCGTTCGACACAACTACGCTGTCGCCACCACCGATTGAGATCGTATCGCCCACACTGATCGCTGCATCCTGGTCACCTGACGGAACAACGCCGCCGCTCATTTCGTAGTCACCGGGAGTGACATAGATTTCGTCAGAAGAAGGAATTACTTCATCTGAAGCACCAGAGGCTGTTGAAGAAGCATTCTTTTTAGCTTTGTATCTCTTGTAGAGGAAATAGCCGGCTACTGCGGCGCCAACCAGAATCAACGCCGGGATGAACAACGGGCTGGTGAAGATACCTACGATGAAGCCGCCCACTGCACCAAGAGCAGAAGCGATTGCACCACCAAACGCTGCCAGAGCGCCGACTACACCACCGCCAACTGCGGCAACGCCACCGACGACCGCAGTGCCAACTCCGGCGATACCACCGGCAGCACCTATGGCCCCACCAATGGCAGGCGCGGCAAGAACAATACCAGCACCGGCAGCAGCACCAACGCCTGCGCCGATCAGAACGCTTTTCTTGTCAAGAGCAAATGCTGGGGCCGGATTGAATACCGTGAAGTCAACCAGCATGAGCAACGAGAGAACAATGCAGAGTGTTACTCGAAATTCATAGCGCTTTATCATAATCAAACCCCCTGATAGTAGTCGAGAAGAGTTGTGTACCTTCAGAATTACTTACAAGTTTAATGATGGGTTGCCAAAGCGTCAAGACACCTGAAGTTTTTTTTTCACTTTTGCACTGAGCACTCGAATGAAACAGGCTATTGGCTCAGCAGACTAGCAAGCACCGTATTGCGCATCTTGATACGGTTATTGCTGACCGCCATGGCTATAGCCTTGCGGCTGCCAAGAAACACCATCGTGCGCCGGGCCCTGGTCAGACCGGTATAGATCAGATTACGCTGCAGCATCATGTAATGCTGGGTCGAAGCGATCATGATCACCGCCGGGTATTCGCTTCCCTGAGACTTGTGAACCGTTACCGCATATGCGTGCGCCAGATCGATGAAGTCAGCCGCCTGAAACGTCACCCGCCCCTGGGGAAAATCGATTACAGCCTCCTGATCTTCCGGCATTATTTCAGCTATCAGCCCGATATCGCCATTGAAAACTTCGAGATCGTAGTTATTGCGTAATTGAATTACTTTGTCGCCGGTGCGAAAAACCCTGTCCAGATGTTGAATTTCATTGCGGTCAGGGGCCGGCGGATTGAGAATTTCCTGGAGAATGCCATTCAGGTTTGCAGCACCAAGTTTGCCACGGTTCATTGGCGTCAAAACCTGAATGTCATTGATTGGATCATAACTAAAACGTGCTGGCAGGCTTTTCTGCACAACATTTTTCAGCAGAGAGATCACTTTGTCAGGATCTTCGGCTGCTACCAGATAACAGTCCGACTGATTGTGCCCATCAGGGACGGTCAGTTGTGGCATCTGGCCACTATTGATGAGATGAGCGTTTTTAACAATACTCGAGGTCTCAGCCTGCCTGAAAATGGCATTCAATGTCACCACCGGAACTGCTCCAGAATTTATCAGCTCGTTCAATACCAACCCCGGGCCAACCGACGGCAGCTGATCCGCATCACCTACCAATATCAGAGTGGCATGATCAGGGACCGCCTGAACCAGACTGAAAAACAGATTCATGTCGACCATCGAGGCCTCGTCAACCACCAGTGTATCGCAATCTAGAGGCAACTGGCGATTGCGCCTGAAACCCTTTTCCTGGGGTGAAAATTCGAGCAGCCTGTGAATGGTCAGAGCCTGAAAACCTGAAACTTCAGCAAGACGCTTGGCCGCACGCCCGGTAGGGCTTGCCAACAGAACACGATTACCGAGAGCCCGATGAGCGCTTACTACCGCCTTAAGAGTCGTGGTTTTTCCAGTTCCAGGGCCCCCGGTTATGATTAGAAAACCCTTTTTGAGGGAAGTCTCAACCGCCACCTGCTGCACCTCGCTGAGCTGCATACCCTGGTTGGACAAAGCCCTGTCAAGCACGGCAAGCATTTTTTCCCTCGGGATCTCACGACTGCGCGCTGCCAGTGCTCTAACCAGAGTGGCACTGCCTTCTTCGGCGCGATAGCTCGAAGGTAGATAAAAAAGACGCTGCTGCCTGTATTCTCTTACCAGCAGTTTTTTCTCGCGAATCAGGCCTTCAAGAGCTGAAGCAACGTCACCCGGTTCACCGGTTGCAAGCATTTCAGCAGCCATTCTCGACATCTCTTCCTCGCGCAGGAACAAATGCCCGTCTTTGGTGATACTGCTCATCAGAAACAGTATGCCGGCTTTGACACGCCGGGGATCGTTACCGGTGATGCCAAACTCGGCAGCTATGCTGTCAGCCTTTTTAAAACCCATTCCCGAGACTTCATGGGCAAGAATGTAAGGGTTCTCAGAAATTTTGCGCACTGCCTCACGATCGTATTTACGATAAATTCTGGTAGCGTAGGCGGGCGAAATACCATGCCCCTGCAGAAAAATCATGATATCTTGAATCGAACGCTGCAAAAACCAGCCACTGGCTATCCTTTCAGCCTTTCCGGATCCGATACCAGGGCATTCCGCAAGTCTTTCCGGATGACTTTCAATCACTTCAAGCGTATCGATACCAAAAGTTTCAACCAGGCGGCGGGCGGTAACCGGGCCAATGCCCTTGATCATACCCGAACCCAGGTATTTCTCTATGCCTTTGAGCGTAGCGGGCTTGAGAACCGTGAATTTCATCGCCTGAAACTGCATACCAAAGTTCGGGTGACATGCCCAGGTGCCATACACCCGGATTTCTTCGCCAGGCTGGATGTAACCGAAATTGCCAACCACCGTCACCCCCTGCGGATGCTGACGTCCAGATGCACGCAGCACGTAATAGCCCGTCTGCTCGTTGCAGAAGGTTACCCGGTCGATTGTGACGGTTATGCATTCATTTTCCACGCCTGTATTTATAACATTATTCCGCGCAATAATGAACACCCGCCGAGCGTCGGTTTGACAATTACAGGCTTCTAATGCTAATTTGCGCCAATGCGCAAATTTGTTTTCGCTTTAATTATTATTTTGCCCGTCATCTGGTGGTTTTTTGGTCAGCCAGATTCAGTGCCCACAATTCCAGAGCAAATATTCTTTGTGGTATCTGCAGATGGTCCGGCGCAGTCTGGTCAGCCTCAGGAAATAATCGTCACCGCTTTCAGCCGGAACAAAGACAGCCTGGCCAGAGAAACAGGACTGCAGCTTTCAGCAGGCCTGGAAATGAATGCGGCCTCTCCATCTCAATTGATCGCCTATACAAACCTGCAGCCATCGTCAGACGGCTCATACCACGCATGTTTCAACATCCCGGAAAACTATTCCGGCAAAGCCAGTTTTAACATTTTCCCGGCCGGGGCGCGCAAGAACCCGGCTTTTACCGCAGCCATCCAGGTAATGGCAGACAACGGCCTTGCAGTACTGCCGCCGACCACTCCAATACAGCCCGGGAACTGGCTCAGTTTCAGAATTGCCCTGATCAACCGCAAAACCGCAAACGGCATTTTCCGACAACCGATCAGAGTAAAAATGCAGACGCCTGCCGGGCACCAGACAGTCAACCGGGTTGTCCAGACCGATATACATGGAACCGCTGTTTTCACAACCCACATTCACGAACACGCTGCACCTGGCCTGTATAAATTTGAATTCACCAATGGAGATGCAAAGCAATCTCTCGAAATACCTGTTTTTAGCCGACCCGAACAACTGCAGCTTCTGAACCAGTTTTTCACCAGTCGCCCTGGCCTGATTCAGCCGATTGCTCCTCATTTTCTGCAGATTTCCTCGCTTGCAACCCCACCGGCCTACATAGTTACTCAGACAATACCAGCAAACATGAAAATGCTGTCGGAAATCAGATGTGAAACCGGCCAGGCCTTTCTCACCTATGCCTGCCCAGGTTCTGCATATCGGCAGATAGAAGTCTGGCAGAATGGACAAGTCATTTACAACAGCGACCTGCAACTCGCGGCCGGCAGGATTTCCATACCATTTCCCCATCCGGTTGAACAGGCTCAGCCTCTTTTATTCAAACTCTGGCAAATAAACGACAGGGTGCTGAAAATTCAGGAGCAGGCGATATTACCCTCAGACAAAAGACTTACACCGGCAATCGCCCTTTTACGGGATGCCCCGACCCAGCTGCGGATACCATCAGATCGTGATTTCTGCACTATGTTTTTCTCCCGCCCCGGAATCACATCCATCAGCGGCGCTCTCACTGTGGAAAGTTTTACCGGCCAGCAACCTCCGGCACTGCAACTGCTTGAACCATCCAGATATGCCTTTGACCGTGACCCGGAACGGTTTCTTTCCGGTGACTATGTATGTCCCCAGTCGCACAAGCGTTTCTTTCTGGTCGACAACGAGTTGAATCTAGGTAAATACCGTTTCTCAACCATGAAAATCTGGCTGGATCCAGCAGCATTCTTTTCCAGCGTTCTGGCAGCCCTGCGCATTAACAACGCCACCATAGATTATTTTATCGGTGAGGCCGAATGCCGGGCTATTCGCTTCAATTTTCTCGGTATTGAAGACCAGGCTGCCGAACTTGAACGACTCGAAGGCTTGATCGGCATTCTCGCTGAGCTGAAAGATCTGGCAGCAGCCAGACCTGACGCGGCAACAGACTGGGCTCCGGCTCTTGCACGGGCAATACGCCGCATCAACAGCCTGACCCACGTTCCCGACAGCTTGCGGGGCATAATAAGATCTCAGGCTGAAACCGACAATAAAGTTGGGCCATTCAGTCCGGTGCTGCCGGCTGAAATAGGCCTTGAAAAACTTATGTCAGCCCTGAAACCAGGCGGCAAGGTCGGGCTGCATACCGGAGAACGAGTTATTCCAATGAACCTTAGCGGCAATACTGCCGTTTACGGCGGGAAAAACCAGCCTGGTCAGGAAGGCCGGCTCGAGCGCCTGATGAATCTGCGCTCCATTCCGGTCATTGTCGAACTTGATTTTACTGACCCGGACAGCAATTGACAAACGACTCCATATACGCGCAGCTTTCTCTTTAAGGTTTTCGTTGGCGGGCAGCTCCACAAAGCGGCAATCCTTATGTTTACCGACATTGAAACGAAATCGACGATATGATACAATTCCAGTATGAATAAATTGGCTCAGCAGCCCGTCAGCTACAACCACGCCCTGGAAATGGTCTTACAACATGCCGGTCATTTCACGCCTGCCATCGAAACGGTCAGCCTGGAATCATCCATCAACAGGGTTCTTGCGGAGAGCGTCGTTTCAGACATCGACCTGCCTGGTGCCGATAGTTCATCCATGGATGGCTATTGCCTGCAATCTGCAGATGTCCGAGGTGCATCCCCGGATAACCCGGTAATTCTCAAATGCGTTGAAGGGGTCGATGCCGGCCATCATATCGACAGTCTGCCGACTGGGCATTGTGCTTATATAGCGACCGGTGCGATGCTGCCATCCGGCGCAGATGCCGTCATCAGACTTGAAGATACACGCCATGATGAAAAGCGACAGATGATCAGCTTTTTAACTGATGTTCAGCCAGGAAACTTCATTAGAAAAAGAGCATCAGAGATGCACTGCGGTGATATCATGGTCGGTGCGCCGGCACTCATTACCCCGCCGGTTGCCGGCCAGCTGGCTTCGGCAGGATTATCTGCCGTCAGGGTCTATCGAAAACCTGTAGTCGCGATAATTGCTTCCGGCGACGAAGTTCTCATGCCCTTCGAAAGTCCACATCCATGGCAAGTTCGCAACTCAAATACCACTATGCTGAGGTTTCAGGCCGAAGAAGCCGGCGCTTCGGTGCTTGATTTCGGGATTGCGCGCGATCGGGGCACTCACGCCCGCGACATTTTCTCCAGAGCTGCCGCTGTTGCCGACATCATCGTTACCAGCGGCGGAATTTCCATGGGTCGTCGTGATCCATTCAAGCAGGTTTTCAGCGATCTCGGCATCGCGCCGATATTTTATGGCGTCAGAATAAAACCCGGAAAGCCTCTGTTTTTTGCTGTTCATGAAGGCAAAGCTCTTTTTGCTCTGCCCGGCAACCAGGTTTCAACTTCTGTTTGCTTTGAACTGTTTGTCAGGCCATTCATCAGAAAGGTTCTCGGAGCACCTGTAGAACGGCTGATCCTGGACCTTGAGCTGACCAGTCCCAGCACCAATGACGGCGGACGCGACTTCTTCAAGCGCGGCCGCCCGGTTTATAAGCATGGCCGCCTGATGATAGAACCCCTTGAATCTCAGGAATCGCATATGTTGACAAGCCTGGCCGGTGCCGATCTTCTGTTTCTGCATCCTGCCGATGCCGGCCCTCTCGAAGCAGGCCGCAGAGTCCGCTGTTTTTACCTGAAAGGCTGAAATGAAAACAAGACACATGATCGCCGGGTTGCTCCTCACCGCTGCTGTGACCTTTGCCGCACCAATACAGGCATGTGACGACACCCTCGTAATGCTGTTGACCGCCAAAAACCCGGCCAGCGAATTTTCGAAAGCGATCAGAAGCTTCACCACTTCGCTCACCAATCTCGGGTCGGCTCTCAAAAACAGACAGAAAGACTTTTATGACCTTGAAATGAACCAGGTTATGGACTCCTGGCTCGAATTTTCCCAGAAGTATATGACCAGTCCGCCGGAAGAAGCTCGCAATGATCTGAACTGGGTTAAGAAAACCAGCGACACTGCCCGTTATATTGGCGAGATTCGCAAACTGGTCAGCAATGGTCAGTTTACTGAAGCCCACGACCGGGTCCTCGATCTCAGCGGCCGCATTGGCATGTTTTTCGATGCCTTCGGAGTCAGCGATGAAAAGCAGCTTTTTATCAAAACTTCCACCAATCTTACAAATCTAGAACGGCTGCTGCTGAACTCCGACTACATTGGCGCAGCTTCAATTACTGCCGAACTACGGGGCAATCTGACCGGCT
This sequence comes from uncultured bacterium, assembly GCA_964585025.1. GTDB lineage: Bacteria > Muiribacteriota > Ozemobacteria > Ozemobacterales > Ozemobacteraceae > Rifleibacterium. The sequence continues at coordinate 9,321 of CAZPCO010000094.1, forward strand.
TCGCGCCGATGCTGCCCGCGTCCTTTTCGTCTGCACTGGATAAAACCGGCAATCTTATCAGTGACATCGAAGCGGGCATCAACAGCAAATTATCCATCACCGACCTCGACACCAGATTTCAAGAACTGAAAGTTTCATTTGAAGCACTCAGATCCCACATACTCATGCTTGAATGGTTTCCAGCTCTCAACCAGCAGAAACAGGAGAATTGAACATGCTTACCGTCACCGTGATAAAAAGCCCCTCCAAATGCTCCACCTGTGATGAAACCCAGCTGATCGTCGAAGAAATCTCCCGCCGGTTTCCTGATGTTGAATTCAGAGTTCTCATCAACGGTGCTCCCGAAACCAAAGAATTTGGAATCATCTCGACCCCGGTTGTAGCGCTTGGAAGAAAGA
>CAZPCO010000095.1:0-9638 GCA_964585025.1 uncultured bacterium
TCTCAACTGTTCTATTCTTGAAATCCAGCATGCATGCGAGAGGACGCTTTGCTCTGCTGATGATTTCCGGGGTTAGATTGATTTCGCCGCTACCGTTTGCCAGGCTGTCGTAAATTTTCTGCAGGCTGTTCATTTTCATCCATGGACAGGCGCCATTGCATTGATAATCAGAGCTTTGCGCCATGGTTGGAGCCATGATGAATTCTTTGCCCGGCGAGGCCTGCTGCATTTTGTAGAGAATGCCCGATTCGGTGGCGACGATGAACTGGCGGGCCTCGCTTTTCCGGCTGGCCTGCAGCAGCTGTGAAGTTGAGCCGACCACATCCGCAATTTCCACGATTTCGTGTCTGGATTCAGGATGTACGAGCAGCATGGCCCCGGGGTTATCTGCTTTCAGGCTTTTTATGGCAGTGGCATCGAATTCGGCATGCACGATGCAGCAGGCGTCCCAGAGCAGCATGTCTGCGCCGGTGAGTCGCTGAATATAGCTGCCCAGATAACGGTCTGGAGCCCAGATGATTTTCTGGCCGCAGGAAGCCAGATATCTGACAACATCGATGGCGATGCTCGAAGTTACTGTCCAGTCGGCAATGGCTTTAACGGCAGCAGAGGTGTTTGCATAGACTACAACTACCCGGTCGGGATTGGCGGCGCAGAATTCTTTGAATTCACCCGGGTCACAGCCCAGATCGAGGGAACATTCGGCTGCCAGGTCAGGCATCAGAACATGTTTTTCCGGGCTGAGTATCTTTGCCGATTCGCCCATGAACCTTACTCCGGCGATAAGAAGAGTTGTGGCCGGGTGTTCTGCTCCAAACCGCGCCATTTCGAGTGAATCGCCGATGAAGCCACCGGTTTCTTCGGCCAGCATCTGCACCTGCGGGTCAGTATAATAATGCGCCAGAATGACGGCATTTTTCCTGGGCAGCAACTCTTTGATACGCTCAGCGATGGCACGGTCGCTGGTTGCATCGCCAGGTAAGGCTTGTGGCGGCCAGTGCTGTCTGATTGTTCGGTTGAAGGCTGGTTTTTCCATATTTCCTCGATAATGCGGACTTTCACCTCGCCAATGTTATCACCATATCCGCATTGCTGTAAAAGCAAATATCCTGTTTGCTCCAGACTGGCATTGCAAAGGGCGAAGCCCTGAAGCGGCATACCCAAGGCCTAAAACTTACCGTTTAAATGCCAGTTCTGAACCAGCCATGGAGAAATCAGCCCGGCAGATAAATGCAATCAAAATGTTTGTCGATGATGGTTTGCCAGTTCATCGGGAATTGTTGGCCGTTTGCTGAGCGGTTGGTTATTGAATGGTATCGGGTGGCTCTGCTGATGGTAAATGTAATGATTTCCAGCAACGGTGAAACAGCAGCAGTCCGGTTGCAGTTAGCGCCATGATTCCGGGCCATAGCCACAATGATTGGCCCTTGGCCGGGATAATGCGCCCGCCATGTTCCTGGTAATAATCAGGAATGACCGGTAGACCTGAAGAGTCGGTCGCGAAGCCTGCAGCATAGCGTACAACGGCTTCCCAGAGTTTGAATTCGCCGTTGTTATGTCTGATGATGGTTTCATCGAGTTCAAGCGGCTTGCCATCGCTGTTTTTGAAGACGATCTTGAGACGCGGCAACTTGCGGCCGGCCATGGGCAGATAAGAGGCCATGTAGTGGGTAGTGGTTACGTGGTAAAGTCTCTGGTCACGGCTTATGGGCGCGAAGTTTTCTGTGTGCTGCACACCGTCGCCTGTGTAACGTTCGGCGCGCAGTATTGACCGGTAAGCGGGCAAGGGCTTGTTTACGAAGGGAATGTTGAACCAGATGGCCCGATTTGCGTCATACCAGTAGCGCAGCCCCGAAAACTGCAGAAAATACACATCGCTCCACAATATCGGCAATAAGGTTGCGACCTCGAGAAGATTGAGCATTTCCGCGCCGGTAACGTAAAATGAAACGAGTGGGTAGCCGGGGCGCCCGTCCGCGCCGCTGCCGAGACAACAGGTGGTTACGAGGTCATACAGGCTTATGGCTCCTGAAGTGCTGGCCAATGTCGATGGGTGAATATCGCCTCTGATGATGCCATTGGCGTGAATCGCGAAGTCGACGTGCCGTCCGGTCACTTTTGCAGCTTCCAGGCGCATTGCATCCGCGATAAAGTTGCCGACTGATGTTTCACAAATCGCCTGGTGTTTTATCAATGGCCTGCTGGAGCGGGCAATTGGCGTGATCATATTGGTCAACAGCCCGTCTGAATATGATGCGATCGCGGCATTCAGCTCGACAAGCATCTGGTTGCAGATGACCCCGATGGTCTTATTTTCGGCAATGTTGCTGTCGAGGCTGTAAAGAAATGGTGCTCCTAAAGCATGGTTGCGTAAACGGAGGTGTCTGCTGCTTGAATCCAGGCAAAGATCGAGGCGACCGGCGGTGCGCAGATAACTGCCGCTGTGCATGATGATGGTTTTGCCCACTGTCACAGGCTTGTCAAAGGCGAGATGGTCGTGACCGCCGAGTATAAGGTCTATATTGCTTACCTTTTCGGCAAGCTCGACGTCTTCGTAATAGCCTGAATGGGTGAGGGCAATGATGACGGCGGCTCCTGACGCCTGCAATGCCGCAATTTCGCGACGGGCGGCCGCATGCTGGTCAGAAAAGTCAAGCGGCTTTGCCGTTGGAGAAAGCCGGTGCGCTCCCTTGCCGAGCAGGGCGAAAATGCCGATTTTGATGCCCAGGTTGGTTGTTAACAGAAGGTTGCGTCTGATTCCAGTATTCTGCAGCGGGTGTCCTTCTGGTATTACAAGATTTGAAGAAAGCAGGGGCGGGGCAGGGGAGTTCAGTCTTTGCACAAGTGAATCAGGCCCATAGTCGAATTCATGGTTGCCAAGCACCGTGGCGTTATAGCCGATTTCCTTCATGAGCTCCAGTTCGATGGAATTACCTGAAAGACCGAGCCATGCGAATGGCGTTCCACCTGAAAAGTCGCCGGATGAAAGTAATAAGACGGTTTCAGTTCCGACATCGCTGCGGATCTGCTTCACAAGTGTGCTCAGACGAGCAAATCCGCCTCTGGCCGGAGAAGGCTCGTTGGCGAGATAATCCCCGAGTGGTGCTGGTAACAGGCTCGAGTGCTCGTCGCTGGTGTGAATGATGGTGAAATTAAGTTGTCTGGCAGCGGCCTGATTGTTCAAGCCTGTAAAGACTAACAGCAGCCCCATCAGAAGAAGCGAGAATGAGACTGTGTCAGGCAGCGGCCGTGCAAAAGGCGTTGCTGAACGTTTGAGGAACAGTTTCAACTTAACGAGACTCCGGAATTGCGAGGATGATCACAATTATACTATGCGATATTGTTCAATTGTTGGAAATATTCATTGATGGCGGCTTTTCAGCCAGAAATTTGCCGACAATCCGACTGGCGATCGGCTTTGTCACTTTGTTATTCTGAACTTCCTGCACTGACTTTCCTCAACTGTCAAAGGCTCGTCCATCATCACAATCGACTGTATGAATAATTCGTCATTCCGGCGCAGGAGGGAATCCTGTTATAGCCTCCTGGATACCCGCTTTCGAGGGTATGACCTGGGTATCATTGATTTTGCATAGTCAATGCTGACAGAAGACTGGTTCGCTGTATTGCTGGCGCTCTCCATTCATGTGCCTGCGCGAAGGGCGCAGAATTGAAGCAATAATTCTGTCGTTTCGGGGGCTAAGCGGTGAAGCAGTCTCAATTGCCCATTTTCACTTTCTACAAACCTTATGACACCTGGTCTCTGATTTTAATCCATCAGCTATGATGCAGATTGGCAGCGCTTGCGCAGGCGGCAGGAATATGGATTGGCTTGATGCAAACTTTTTTCCGGAAAAAGTTCCCGTTTGGGCAGCGCTGTTCGTGATAGAATCGACCGGATTGTTGAATTTCATATATTTGCAGTCAATCTGGTCGCAAACAAGAGGTAAGTATGTCAGAAAACCGTTCAAGTCTGTTTCGGGCTTTGCTGGCTATCAGCATGATGCTGCTGGTGGTGGCGTTTGTCGTTTTTAAGAGTGGAGCGCTGGAGAAGCGTACTTCCTCAAAAATGGTCAATGGCAAAGAAGTTGTAGAACAGTCATATCGTTTTGACGCATCCAGAATACCGGTCTGGTTCAAGTCGTTTGTATCGCCCATAACGGGGAACCAGGCGCTTAAAGAAGATTGATGCCTGTTCGTCCGGCCTGCAAAATCTGGTAGCCAATCATCGAGACAACTGACCAGGGAAATCAAAATTTCTGACAGGTTAAATTTCAGCGGCAAAGAAAAAAAATTTCACATTGCCCATAATAAATCTTTACAAATATTTCTGATCGCATAGATTTGAGATGGTTGCGATCAGAAATTTTGTTTTTTATTGTTACCATGACGGAATCAGCATTGCTAACGCTTACTCCAGCCCGGTGCAAAAAAAAGTCAAGGGGTACAATAAAAAAAGCTAAAAAATTTCGCTTCCAATGTCGATAATTTATGATAGAATATTATTAGCTGACATTTCGAAAACATGGATGTTATTTTGAAACAGTTTGTCATTATCGCGAAGAAACGTCATAATCGCGAATCAGGCCAAGGATGGTCCTGGGGCGCGAGTTCCGCTATGGCGGAGGTAAACCCAGGGATCTTAGCCCGTGGTAAAAATCACGGGATTTTCTGCTGTGTTCCCGCGGTTAACCGAAAAACTTCGTCGGTTAAAAGTATTTGCGCGTTACTGCGTTCTTCAATCATTCTTCCCAAAAAATCCAGAGACTGCATTGGTCTCGTCGGAGCGTCAGTGGCATTGGTTCAGGATAAACGATCTATTATAGATCACGAGTAAAGGGGTACAATATGACTATTATCACAAGCTTGACTCCAGCGCAGGTCGCCGCTCTGACCACCCAGCAGATCAAGGATTTGTCTACCGCCGATTTTCAGGCTATGACTACTGATCAGGTAGCTGCATTAGGAACTACCAATACTGATCAGATAACAGCAATTGAGACCCGGGATCTCGTTGTCTTCAATACCAGCCAGATTCAGGAATTGAAACTGTACAATGCCACCGGGGGGCTTACGACCGGTCAGGTTCAGGCATTGACCTCTGCTCAGGTTAAGGCTTTGTCTGGTACTCAGCTGGCTGCCTTCGATACTTCCGATGTTCAGGCAATGCTGGCCAGTCAGATTCAGGCCATCGAGACTGCTGACATCAGTGCCATGACCAATTTGCTGTCGATGACTACCGATCAGCTGAAGCAGCTCACGACTTCGCAGGTTGCGGCCTTATCTGACGGTGCTGGCGGGCAGGTTGCCAGTTTGACTGCATCGCAGCTGCAGGCGTTGACCACATCTCAGGTTGCCGCGATGACGACTGACCAGATTGCCAGGTTGTCTAATACGCAGATGCAGGCTTTTTCAACTGATCAATTGCGTGCTTTAACCAGTGATCAGGTTAGAACCCTGTCTTTGACTGCCACTGGGCAGTTGTTCGCGATCGGCACTACCGGTCTTGCCGCCCTGACTACTTCTCAGATTGCCTCATTGACCACTGATCAGGTCGCCGGCCTGACTACTAACGGTGGCGCTACAAGTCAGATTGCATCACTGACTACGGACCAGGTTAGAGCTTTGACCAGTTCTCAGCTTCAATCTCTAACAACTTCTCTTACTACCGGTCAGTTGGCTATCATGACTACGACCCAACTTCAGGCTCTTACTACCAGCCAGATTCAGTCATTGACCAATTCTCAGATTAATGCTCTTTCCACCATGACCGGCGGCAAAATCGCTGCGATGACCTCGTCACAGATAGGTGCTTTGACCACTTCCCAAATTCAAGCTATGGCATCAGGCGCATCAGGCATTCAGGCCATTGAAACCCAGGATATTGCCGCTTTGACATCTTCCCAGATTGCCGCAATGACGACCAGTCAGATCAATGCTCTGACAACCGCCGCCGGTGGTCAGCTGAATGCATTGTCAACCAGTCAGATACAAGCGCTGACCACTGCGCAGGTTGCGGCTTTCTCGGCCACCGCCAGTAGAGTCTCGAACCTGACTTCTGATCAGATTGCCGCTCTTACCACTTCTCAGATACGTGCTCTGGGAGCAAATGCTACCGGGGTTGGCTCAATAAATACATCGTATATTCAGGCTCTGTCGACCTCGCAGATTGCGGCCCTGACTTCAGCTCAGGTTGCAGCTCTGTCAACAGGTGCTACTGGTCAGTTAATGCAATTCTCGGCTGATCAGGTGAAAGCGCTGCAGGTTTCGGCTTTCGCAAATATGACCAGCACGCAAATCGCATCTTTGTCGACTCAAGGGGTCGCCGGTTTATCATCTGCGCAGATAGCCTCTCTAAATACCACCCAGATTCGCGGCTTGTCGACAAGCACCAATAGTTTGATAGCAGCTTTGTCCAATTCTCAGATACAGGCTTTGACTAGCGCGCAGATTCAGAGTTTGACGACTGTAGCCGGGTTTGCCGCTAATCTTTCGACTGATCAACTTGCCGCTCTGACCACCAGCCAGATATCTGCATTCTATACTGGTACAGGTGGTATCGCTGCGATTACCCCATCGAGCATTCAGGCTCTTACCACCGCTCAAATTGCAGCTATGACCACGACTCAGATAAACTCTCTGGGTACGACTGCTGGTGGCCAGTTGCAGAATCTTACTGCCGATCAGGTCAAAGCTTTGACCACCGCTCAGATTCTTGCCATGTCGAACAACACCGGTGGTCGCATGGCGGCTCTGACATCGGAGCAGATTGCTTCACTTACCACATCACAGATCAGGGCTATTTCTACTACGACCAATGGTATTGCCAACATCGCGACAGACGATCTGCAGTTTTTGACTGCTTCTCAGATCTCAGCCATGACTACTGCTCAGATACGAGCGCTGGCTTCCACAAACCAGGTAACCAGTCTGCTGAACGATCAGATTCAGGCTCTGACCTCGACGCAGATTGCGGCCCTTAGCACCAATCAGCTTTCGGTGTTGACAACCGGTACTAATGGGCAGATCGCAGCCTTAACGGCAAATCAGGTCAAGTCTCTGACCACTACCCAGATCAAGGCATTGACGGTTAACCAGATTGACGATTTAACTGATGAACAGGTGACGGCTCTTTCAACTTCTCAGATTCGTGCTTTGACCACCGACCAGCTTCAGGCAATGACTGCCAGCCAGTTCCAGGCGATGACCACGACTCAAATTGCCGCACTGGGTACCGGTACAAACGGTATAAACAGTGTTGAAACTGCTGACCTAGCTACTCTGTCGACTTCGCAGATAGCTGCTCTGACAACTTCGCAGCTGAAGAACATGACTTCCACCCAGCTGCAGTTTTTGACTGCCGACCAGATTGCAGCTCTTTCTGCTTCACAATTGCAGAGTATCCCCACTCATACCGCTACTGACAACGGCATCAACTTGTCGTCAACCCAGTTTCAGTCTTTGACTACCTCGCAGATTGCTGCCTTGAATACTTACCAGATTCAGGATCTGACAACAAATCAGATTGCTGGAATGACTACTGATCAATTGAAAGCTCTCACCAGTACCCAGGTCGCCAAGTTGACTACCACTCAGCTGGCTGCAATTACGACCGACAAGATTTCGGCGATGACTTCGTCGCAGATCGCCGCTCTGACAACCTCACAGATTGTAGGTCTGACTACAGGGACTAATGGCCAGATAGCCGCAATGACCTCAAATCAGATTAAAGCGCTCTCAACTGCTCAGATTGCAAAAATGAGCACAGGCCAGATCGCTGCCATTCAGACCGATGAATTTGCCGCCATGACCAATGCCCAGGTCGCTGCCTTGAACACCACTCAATTTCAGGCTCTGACAACCGGTACCGACGGGCAGATTGCTGCTTTGACTTCCAGCCAGGCAAAAGTTCTCACCACCGCACAGATTGCCAAGTTGAGTGTGGCTCAGGCTCAGGCATTTGAAACTCAGGATCTTGCCGCTCTGAGCACCCAGCAGATCAAGGCTCTGGGCACAAGTCAGGTAGCCGGTCTTGGTACAGCCCAAATTCAAGCTTTGACCAATGCCCAGCTGGCTGCCATGTCTACTGCTCAGATTCAGGCGCTTGGCGCTAACATCGCTTCACTGACAACTTCACAGATTGGTGCATTGACTACCAGTCAGGTATCTTCTCTCACCGGTGCTCAGGTCGGTGCCATTGAAGTTGAAGATATTGCCGCGATGACTTCTTCACAGATCGCATCCTTTACGACCAGCCAGCTTGGTAGTCTTTCTGCCGCTCAGATCGATGCCATGTCATCGATCAATATTCTAACTACATCTCAGATTTCTCAGATTGGTACTACCAGTATCAATACCATGTCGCTCGAAGATTTCGCGGCTCTAACCACTGCCCAGATAGCTGCTTTGACAACCGGTACCGATGCAAACAGTCAGATTTTTAATCTTACTACCGACCAGATGCAGGCCCTGACCACCACTCAGGCTAAAGCCCTAACCAGTTCGCAGATTGCTTCGATAAGCCTGGCAAATCTGGCAGCCATGGAACCTGAAGATCTGGCTGTTCTGTCTACCAGTCAGATCAAGGGTCTTACCACAGATCAGATTGCTGCGTTGACTAATGACCAGCTGCAGGCCTTGAGTGGCTCTCAGATTGCTGCCCTGACCACGACTCAGATAGGAGCCTTGACAACAAGTAATACCGGACAGATTGCTGCTATGACTTCTGACCAGATCAAAGCTCTGACTTCAACCCAGATTGCAAAAATGTCTTCAAATCAGATCGCCAGTATCGAAGCAGAAGACTTCGCTGCCATGACGACCACCCAGCTTAAAGCCTTGACTACCGGTCAAATTGCAGCGCTTAACACCGTGTTTACCGATCAGATTGCAGCACTCACGTCAACACAGGTGAAGGCTCTTTCGGCAACTCAGCTGGCCAAGTTCGACACTGACCAGCTGGCCAGCATGGAAGCAGAAGACTTCGCCGCTCTGACCACAACTCAGATTGCAGCACTGACAGCTACCCAGCTTGCAGACTTGACAGATGATCAGGTATCTTCGATGACCACGGCTCAGGTTAAAGCATTGAATGCTTATCGAATTACCAATATCGATAACCTGTCAGTGATGTCTTCAGATCAGCTGAGGGCTCTAACCACCGCTCAGTTTGCCAAACTGAGTGTGGCCCAGATTCAGAGTATCAGTGACGACAATTTCTCGGCTCTCACTACTTCTCAGATTGCCAAATTAACTTCTACCCAGATTGCAGGTCTGAACCCTTCTCAGATTACTGCCATGACTACCTCTCAGGCGAAGGTTCTGACCGCAAGCCAGATTGACAACATCGATCTGACCGGCCTTGAGGCTGAAGATTTCGCGGCACTGTCGACTTCCCGCATTGCTGAGCTGGATTCTACCCAGATTTCAAATATCACTCCCGCTCAGCTCGCTGCGATGACCACCTCTCAGGTTAAAGCTCTGAGCGCTGCAAGACTGGCAAACTTCGATGCTTCATTGTTCTCGACTGACCAGTTGCGCGCTCTGACTACAGCGCAGATGGTTAAACTAGATTTGACCGCTTTGAACACCGATCAAATATCCTCTTTGACTACTTCCCAGATTGCTGCTCTTACTAC